>JBCDCW010000063.1:0-15729 GCA_039180995.1 Pseudomonadota bacterium | reverse complement strand
TCGACGGGAATCCCGTTCACGCTGGTGGTGCTGATGATGTGCTACTGCCTGTGGCTGGCGCTGAAATCAGAACGCGCGAAGCTCTGACACGGTCGCCTAGGGCGGAGTGATGTCGGGGGCCCGTTTGGGGCCCCGGTTGCTTTTTTTGGCGGACCGACTGTCTTGGCCCCTTGGCCCCTTGGCCCCTTGGCCCCTCGGCCGGGTGGGCGGCGCGCTTCTTCGGGGCCGCATCGCACCGTGCCTGATCGGGTAAATCGGCGCGCGAACCGGTTCTGGGGAAGCCCACAGTGAGTCATCCCGTGGTTCATTTAGCGGCATCCTCCTCCGTTTGGCGCCCGCCAGTGCGATCTGGGTTCGGGATGGGGCGCGAAAGGTCGTGACAGGCGATGACTGCGTATGCAACGCTCACGGTGGATCGGGAGCAATCGGGGGCGCCCATATGAAATTCAGGACATTCGCGGTCTTCGTGGGCCCATCGTTGTTCATGATGGCGCTGTTCATCGCTTTCCCGCTGGTGATGGTGCTGATCAACTCGTTCCAAGTGACCAATCCGATCTTCACCACCGAGACGGTAGAGACCTGCACGCCAGGCTTTTTGGAGCAGACTTGCACGACCGAGGTGAAGACCATCCCGGTGCTGGGCGAAGACGGGCAGATGCAGACGGTGACGGAATGGGTCGGCTTCGCCTCTTACGCCAATGTGCTGGGCGGCGAACGGGCGATCGAGGCGGTGACCTCTTTCGATCTTGCGGCGCTGTTGCAGATAGATTTCTGGCGGGCCCTGCGATTCACGCTGACCTTTACCCTGATCACACTGCCCCTTGTGCTGGGCTTGGGTTTGGCCATCGCGGTGGTGGTCAACAACGCGACCAAGTCGATCAAGGGGTCGGTGATCTTCGTGTCGCTATTGCCGTTCATCATCACGCCGGTGATCGGGGCGCTGTCGATCCGCTGGTTATTCTATGGCGATGGGATCGTGACGATCTGGTTGGAGGCGTTCTTCGATACGGATCTCAGCATCGCGGCCAATGGCTGGGCCATCGAGTTCTTGATGATGTTCTATCGGGTCTGGCACGTGGCGCCATTTGCCTTCGTTATCTTCTCTGCGGGGTTGCAGACGGTGAACCAGGACACGCTGGAAAGCGCGGTGATCGACGGGGCGTCCCGGTGGGAGCGGCTGCGCTATGTCGTGATCCCCCATCTGATGCCGCTGATCGTGTTCATCACGCTGATCCACCTGATGGATGCGTATCGCGCCTTCGAGGAGGTGATCGGCTTCTCGTCCGAGAGCTATCGGATCACGCTGCAATATCTGACCTACGATTATCTGACGCCGGACGATGCGGGGAACCGGGCGGTGTCGTCTGCCTCGGCCTCGGCGATGTTGACGATGATCGGGGTGGTGATCCTTCTGGCGGCGCCTTTGCGGCGCACCTGGCGCGACCATAGGGGAGGCTGAGATGGTGGATGCGACACCCCGGGCCATGCGGCAGCCCTTTGGGTTGAAATTGGCGTCGAACGCGTTCCTGGCCTTCTGGTTGTTACTGGCGGCGTTCCCGCTGGTTTGGATCTTGGCCATGTCGTTTAAGTCGCCGGTGGATGCGTTTTCGCCCGATGCGGCCGAGGTGATCTTGGGGCCGCGAACTTTGGCCGATGGGAATGGATTAAGTACGGTCGATATCGTCTTGGGATTGCTGATGATCTACCTGGCGATCAAGGCGGCAACCAAGTGGTTGATGCCGATGGCCGCCGGGGATGGGTTGGGGCAGAAAGTGTTTTCCTGGGCCGTGATCTCGATCGGGTTCGCGGTGGTCGCCGTGTTCGGGCTGTTCGTGGTGGTGCCATGGCTGGCGGGGCCATTGGAGCGGGCGTTGGGCCCGCTGGGCACACCGGTGCTGGGCGCGACGGTGGAGCATTACTACGCGGTCTGGGTCGAAAACGAATTCTACCAGCAGTTTCGCAATTCGATGATCGTGACGTTCGGGGTGGTGACGGTCTCACTGACTGTCGGCACGTTGGCGGGCTACGGGCTGGCGCGGTCGGGATCGACTCTGGCGTTCTGGATCCTGATCGTCGCGCTGATCTTCCGGGCGCTGCCGCATTCGGTGCTGGTGGCGGGGTATCTGCCCGTCTTCATCAACTCCGCCGAGATATTGGCGCCGATCCTGGGGGAGAACGCGCCGACCCTGTACGGCCAGCCGATGGCGGTGATCGCGGTGCTTGTGGCGATCAACCAGCCGTTTACGATCTGGATGTTGCGATCGTTCTTCCAGAACATCCCGGTGGATCTGGACGAAAGCGCGCGGGTGGATGGCTGTACCCATTTCCAGGCGTTTCGTTGGGTGATCATGCCGGTGATGTGGCCGGGAGTGATTACGACCGGGTTGTTCAGCTTCCTGTTGGCGTATAACGATTTTTTGGTGACGTCGCTGCTGCTTGATGCGTCGAACCAGACTATGGTTCCTGCCATTGCGGGCTATTTCAACCGCGAGACGACGACCACCGATCAGGTGGAGGCCGTCGCGGCGGCGGTTTCGATCACGGCGCCCCTGTTCCTGTTGGTGATGATCTTCCAGCGGCAGATTGTGTCCGGGCTGACGGCGGGGGCGGTGAAGGGCTGAAGCCGGGGATTGCGGGCGCCCGGATGGTCTGCCGTCGCGGTTTGATTGCGCTGTCGAGGGGGCTCTGCCCCCGCCTTCGGCCCCCCCGAGGTATTTCCGGCCAGAGGAAGAAGGGCGCGTTAAGGTTAACTGGTCGCCGATATCTCTGAATGAATTTTCAACGAATGGGTGGAGCTATGCGTTGCCTTGCTCATGGACCGGACCGAGTTTCGCGATAGGGGTTGGGGGACGCCGGTGCGGGAACGGACCGGCATCCTGCGAGGTATGTTCGATGTGGGATACCAGCGGCCGATGGTTGCCCCGGATCTGCGGCCCGGGGCTCTGGAGGATGTTTGGGCCTATTCCCACCAGCGGTCGATGGTGGCGACGTCGTCGTCGGACCAGCCGAAATGATGGGCGAATTCGTGGATCGTGACGTGGATGACCAGTTCTTCCAGCGTCACGTTTCCGCGGGCGGCCCATTCGTCCAGGATGGGGCGGCGGAAGAGGGTTATGGTGGAGGGTGGCTCGGGGTGGTCAACGCTGCGCTCAGTTAGGGCCACGCCGTCATAGAGGCCGGAGAGGTCGTAGGCATCGTCGATCTCCATCTCGTCCAAAATCGCGTCCGAGGGCCAATCTTCCACGACCAGTCGAACATCGGCGGCGGCGGCGCGGAAGGCGTCCGGGAGGGCAGCACGAGCCGCTTCGGCCAAGACCGCGATGGCGTCTAGGTCGGGCGCGATCATGCCAGAATGCGGGTGCCGTCGGGTGTGTCGATCCGGGCGGTGAGGGCGCGGGGGCCAGCTTCGACGGTGATGCGGGCATCGTCGATGAGGGGGGCGAGGGCGCTTCGCAGGGCGTCGGCGTTCGGATGAGTCAGCGTAAGGGCGATGAGCGAGAGACCCATATCCGCGAAGGTGGGCGGCGGGCTATCCCATTGGATCAGAGCGGGAAAGCAGCCGTCGAAGGGCAGGATGCCATCATCGGGGACGGCCATGCGCCAGCGATAGGGACCGCGTTCCAGGGCGATGATACGCCCGGCCTGGGGGTGGGCGGCGACGGTTGCCTCGATATCGTCGGTGCGGGCGATCCAGTTCGACAGACGGGGCGGACCGGCGCGGCGGTCCAGGTCGAACCAGCGGGGGAAATCGGGCGTGGCGCCGTCGGGGTCGATGGCGATGACTTCGAGGTATTCGCCGCTCGCCAAGCCACTCAGCCGGTTATGCGTGCCCATGCGGTCATGGGGGCCGCCGGGCCCGATCTGGTGGCCCAACGTCGCCGCCACATGGGCGGCGCCTGCGTCGAGGCTGGCGGCGGACACGGCGATGTGATCGAAGGTGGCCATGGAAGATGGCGCTAGCATCGCGGAGGCCAAGGCGCAAATGCGCCGCCGGTGCCTGGCCGCGCGGGACATGGCCCGGCCCGAGGCGCGGGCGGCGGCGGCGACGCGGCTCTGGGCGCGGCTGCGTCATGTGCAGGGCGCGGTGATCGCGGGCTATCTGCCGATCCGGTCCGAGGTGGATCCGCGCCGGACCATGGCCGCCTTGGCCCATGACAACCGGCTTTGCGTGCCGGTGGTGACCGGCAAGGGCGCGCCGCTGCGGTTTCGGGAATGGTGGCCGGGCTGCCCGACGGCGCCGGGCGCCTTCGGGGTCGAGGAGCCGGTCGAAGGCGGCTGGCGGGTGCCGGATGTGTTGATCGTGCCAATGGTGGGCTTTGACGCGCAGGGCGGGCGGCTGGGTTATGGAGGCGGGTTCTACGACCGAACACTGGTAGGCCTACGGGGCGCGCGCGCCGTGGGCGTCGCGGTCGACGGGCAGCGGGTCGAGGCGGTGCCGCGGGCGGACACGGATGTGCTGTTGACCGAGATCGTCACGGAATCCGGGGTTTATCCCGGGCTGGCGTCGGTGTAGCCCGCGCCTCAGTCACGGAGGATTTGGCCCATGTCGTTCGACCGCTCCATCAAGATCGCGCCGTCGATCCTGGCCGCCGATTTCGCCGCTTTCGGGGCGGAATGCGAGGCCGTCGGCGGGCAGGGCGCCGATTGGGTTCATGTGGACGTGATGGACGGACATTTCGTGCCGAATCTGAGCTTTGGGCCGGTGACCTGCAAGGCGATCCGGCCGCATATCAAGGGTGTGATGGACGTGCATCTGATGGTATCGCCCATCGACGCGTGGATCGACGCCATCGCCGAGGCAGGGGCCGACGTGATCACCGCTCATCTGGAGGCGGGGCCGCATATTCACCGGACGCTCCAAGCGATCCGGGGGGCGGGGGCCAAGGCGGGCCTGGCGCTGAACCCGGGCACGCCGGTCGAGGCGGCGGCGGCGTTGCTGGACGATGTGGATCTGTTTTGCGTGATGGGCGTGAATCCCGGTTTTGGTGGACAGACATTTCTGCCCGGCACGACGGCGCGGGTGCGGGCGGTGCGCGCGCTGATCGGGGACCGGCCGATCCACATCGAAGTGGATGGCGGTGTTGATACCAAGACGGCGCCGCTGGTCGCGGCCGAAGGCGCGGATGTCTTGGTGGCGGGGTCCGCGATTTTCCGCAGTGGCAGCCCGGCCGATCCTGCGGGCTACGGCGCGGCGATCCGGGCCATTCGGGACGCGGCGGAGGCGGCTCTGCCAGGGTGACCTTGGGGCAGGTTCGCGGGTGTTTCGCCTGCCTTTCGAGCATCGACTCCGATTGCGCCACGAAAGCCGCGCCTAGCGGGTGATTTGACCGCGTCAAGTGTTTGACTCGGCGCGCTCAATCCCTAGTGTCGCGCCACGCCCCGAACCGGGGGTCGTCGCTGTGCCGGGAGGGTGCTGCGACATTCAACAACAGGGGAGGATGTAATGGATCGCCGTTCATTCCTTAAGAAATCCACGATTGGGGCTGGTGCCGCTGGTGCCGCCGCCTTGGCCGCACCGGCCTATGCCCAGGGCAACCGCACGCTGACCATGGTCACGACCTGGCCGCGTGGCTTGGCTGGTGTGCATGATGCCGCCGATCGCGTCGCCAATATGATCACCGAGATGAGCGACGGCGCTGTCACCGTCGATCTGAAAGCCGCGGGCGAGCTGGTGGGCGCGTTCGAGGTGTTCGACGCGGTCACCTCGGGTCAGGCCGATATGTATCACGGCGCCGACTACTACTTCGTGAACCAGCATCCGGGCTATGCCTTCTTCACCGCCGTGCCGTTCGGCATGACAGCGCAAGAACTGGTCAACTGGTACTACCATGCCGGTGGCGCCGAGATGCATGACGAACTGGGCCAGATCTTCGGCCTGAAATCGTTCCTGGCCGGGAATACGGGCGCCCAGGCGGGCGGTTGGTTCCGCCAGGAAATCAACGGCCCCGAGGATTTCCAGGGTCTGCGCTTCCGCATGCCCGGTCTGGGTGGCGAAGCTTTGGGCAAAATGGGCGCGTCGGTCCAGAACCTGCCCGGCGGCGAAGTGTACCAGGCGCTGGCCTCGGGTGCGATCGACGGGACCGAGTGGATCGGACCGTGGTCTGATCAGTCGGCCGGGTTCCAGGAAATCACCAAAATCTACTACACCGCCGGTTTTCACGAGCCGGGGGCTGGCCTGTCGCTGGCCACCAACCGCGACGTGTTCGACAGCCTGACCCCGGCCCAGCAGCGCATCATCGAGATCGCAGCGGGCGAGTGCCATCAGTGGAACCTGGCGCAGTTCCTGGCCAACAACGGCTCGGCTTTGGAGCAGTTGCAGGCCGGTGGCGTGCAGGTCCGCGAATTCCCCGAGAGTGTCTGGGATGCCATGGGGGCTGCCGCCCAGGAGACGATGGATCAGTATCAGGGCGACGATCTGTTCGCTCAGATCAGCGACAGCGCCATGGCCAGCATGCGCGCTTCGTCGAACTGGATCACGCGGTCCGAAGGCGCCTACCGCGCCCAACGCGACCGCGTGCTGGGCAGCTAAGCAACGACCCGGCCCGCCCCAATTGGGGCGGGCCGATTTATATGGTGACGGGGAATGCCCCGCACGATGTCGGGGGACGGCATGCTGGACGCGATTGGATGGTTCTTTACGAACCTGGCCCTGGCCTTCTGGAATATTCTACAGGCGCTTGCACAGCCATCGTCGTGGCTGGCCTGGGTGAACGGATTGGAGAGTGCGGAACAGAAAGAGGCGCTCATGCGCCTCATCTTCTACGGCGCTTCGGTCGAGTTCTTCTTTGCCATCTTGGCGATTTTCCTGGTGATCACCGTCGCGGGGTACTTTTCGCGCCACTTCCTGTGGGCTGTGGTGCGCGGCTGCGAAGGGGTGCTGAACTGGATCGGCCGGATCGCCGCCTGGGCGGGTCTGATCATGGTGTTGCAGCAGATCATGATCGTGTTCCTGCAACGCATCTTTCGCGTTAGCGAGATCAGCATCGGGCCGTTTGGCGCTGCGTTCACGCGGGATCTGTCGTGGTATTCGGAAGAACTGCGGCTGTACAATGCGATGATCGTTTGCCTGTGTGTGTCTTGGACATTCATTCAGGGCGGGCATGTAAGGGTCGATCTGATCTATGCCGCCGTGTCCCATCGCACCAAGCGGGCCATCGACATGGTGGGCTGCCTGATCTTCATGGTGCCGTCGCTCGTGGTGATCTGGCTGTTTTCCTGGTTCTTCTTCTGGCGGTCGATGGTCACGCCGGCCACGTCTGCTTCGGACAATGTGGACCGGATGCTGGCCAAGGCGCGCGCTGTGCGCTGGAACGTCGAAACCATCGGGTTCAGCCCCAACGGCTTCGACGCCTACTTCCTGTTCAAGGTTCTGATCCTGCTCTTCGCGGCGACCGCGTTCTTGCAAGCGCTGACGTTCTTCTGGCGCAGTTGGTTGGAATATCGCGAGGGCGAGGGCAGCGCGGACCGGTATTTGGACAAAGACATCCTGGGCGACGAGACGGCCGAGCGCGCCGCCCAGATCCACTGACACGGACCAATCTTTAGACGGGCGCCTGAACGCCTGCGGGGGACGAGACTATGCTTTTTGGATTGGACGGCGTCGAGATCGGTCTGATCATCGTGTTCCTCTGCCTGTTCGGCGGGATCATGTCAGGCTTCCCGGTTGCCTTCGCCATCGCGGGCGCGGGCATGATCAGCTTCGGGATCATCGCCGCGCTCGATAGCGCGGGCATCCTGATCCACCAGGCCATCGACACGGGCAGCGCGGAATACGCCGCTCTATTGGCCGAAGGCGTCGCCCGCGACGCCATTTCCGTCTTCCGATACCCCGAACTGCCGCGGATCGAAGAACCGCTCTTCCCTGGCGGGTGGGAGCAGGCGCTGGACCGTAATATCAGCTTCATCACCAACCGCATGAACGAGCGGGTGATCGCAGGCGCGTCCATCGAGACGCTGCTGGCCGTTGCCATGTTCGTGATGATGGGGATCACGCTGGAGCGGTCCAAAATCGCCGAGGACTTGCTGACCACCATGGCGCGGGTCTTTGGGCCGCTGCCCGGCGGCCTGGCGGTCTCCATCGTGATCGTAGGCGCCTTCCTGGCGGCCTCGACCGGCATCGTGGGGGCGACGGTCGTGACCATGGGCCTGCTGGCACTGCCGACTATGTTGCGCAACGGCTATTCGCCCGAATTGTCGACGGGCGTGATCGCGGCCTCGGGGACGCTGGGGCAGATCATCCCGCCGTCCATCGTGATCGTGCTGCTGGGGACGTTGGCGGGCGACATCTATTCGGCCGCCCAGGACAACCGGGCGCAATTGGTCGGCTGCGGCGACGCGCTGACCTATCTGGGCGAGCCGGCGGTGTTGTCGGTCGGCACGCTGTTTCAGGCGGCGTTGCTGCCGGGTATCTTCCTTGCGTTCCTTTATGGCGCCTATGCGTTCGGTTTCGCGCTGTTCAATCCGCGCAAGGCGCCTGCTGTCGTGCTGGGCATCGGAGCGCCGTCTTACACCACGCGGAACGACGCGCTGGTCTGGTATCTGGCCGTGCCGGTTGCCCTGATCCTCGGGACCGTTTTGCTGGGCCTGACCGGGGCCATCGGCAGCCAGGACGTCATTGTGTCCAGCTTCTCGACCGCCGGGGATACGGCCAGCTTGCGGACCAACGTGTCCGAAACCTGTCAGGCCGCCATGATCGAACTGCATGGCCAGGCGGCCTGGGATTTGGCCCTGGCGCAGCAGGCCGCCATCAGCGAGGCGGGCGGCGTCGAACTGTCGCGCGCCTTATCGGCGGAGGAACTGATCGAATCCCGGAATGCGGCAATCGCGTCGGCTCCGCCCATCGGCACAGGCGTGGCGATCGTTTTCCTGGGCCTGGCGCTGACGCTGGCGTTGGCGCGGGGGGTCAACCCGTTGGAGCCGGGGATGCCCTTGGCCGTGGGCGCGGGCGGCGTGGCGTTGGCCTTCGTGCTCGATATCTTTTTGATCGGGCCGCTGACGTCCCCCGGCGCGACCTTCGTGATCATGGCGATCCCGTTGGCGATCACGCTTTATGGGGTGAGCCCGGCCCTCAAACGTCTGGCGCAGAACGAGTTGTTGCGCGTGGTCTTCCCGCCGCTGATTTTGATCGTGGCGGTCTTGGGGTCGATCCTGGGTGGGATCACCAACCCAACCCCGGCAGCGGCATTGGGCGCGGGCGGGGCGATCATGTTGGCGGCCTATCGCAAGCTTCAGGAGGAGGGGCGGTCCGGCGGACCGATCCTGATGGCGTCGCTGGCGCTGGTGATCATGCTGCTGTTTGGGGTGAATTTCGACCTGCGGGTCGGGGTCGAAAGCACGACCGCGGCGGATGCGGTCGCGCTGCTGATCGCGCAGATCGCGTATCACGCGGCGTTCATCGGCCTGCTGTTCGGCTGCTGGGTGCTGTTCCGGGCGAACGTTCTGGGCCCAGTGGTGCGCGAGACGGCCAAGGTGACCTCGATGGTATTCACCATCCTGATCGGGTCCCAGCTTCTGAACTTGGTGCTGATTTCGTTCGGGGGCGAGCATTACATACAGCAGTTCCTGCGCAGCTTCGACAACGAACTGACGGTGTTCCTGATCGTGATGCTGGTCCTGTTCATCCTCGGCTTTGTGCTGGATTTCCTGGAGATCATTTACATCGTCATCCCCATCGTCGGACCGGTCATCTATGGCGGTACGTTCGACCCGAAATGGGTCACGATCATGATCGCGGTGAACTTGCAGACGTCCTTCCTGACACCGCCCTTCGGGTTCGCGCTGTTCTACCTAAGGGGTGTCGCGCCGAAGG
Organism: Pseudomonadota bacterium; assembly: GCA_039180995.1. Classification (GTDB taxonomy): domain Bacteria; phylum Pseudomonadota; class Alphaproteobacteria; order Rhodobacterales; family Rhodobacteraceae; genus Jannaschia. The sequence continues at coordinate 5,921 of JBCDCW010000063.1, read as the reverse complement.
AGGTCACGACGGGCCATATCTATCGCGGGGTGATCCCGTTCGTGCTGATCCAGGTGATCGGTTTGGCGATCCTGTGGATGTTCCCCGCCATCGTGACCATCGTGCCGAACCTGTTGCCGTAGCGTTGCGCCGGGCGGGATCGGGCTTATCTGACGGGAAGCACAATCGGGGGATTTGTCCATGTCATTGAAGCGTATGGCCATGAAGATGGCGGTCGCCTTTGCGGCGGCCAAGGGATACCAGGCGTTCCGCCAGCGCGGCGGAATGCAGGGCGTCAAGCAGATGATGTCCGGGTCCAGTGGATCCGGCGGGTTGTCTTCGATGCTGGGCGGTCTGGGCGGCGGTGCGGCGGGCGGTGGCTTGCTGGGCGGGCTAGCGGCCATGGCCGGCGGATCCTCGGCGCTGGGGGCGGGCGCCGATCACGATGCGCTGGTCGATGCCGGGCCCCAAGATGACGATACGGCGGCGATCATGATCCGGGCCATCGGCCAAGCGGTGCGCGCCGATGGCGTCATCGACGCCGAGGAGCGGGCGCTGCTGGATCAGATCGTCATGGATGCCGAAACGCCCGAGGACCAGGCCGTGGTCGATGTGGCCCTGTCCGAGCCGGTCCATCCCGAAGCGTTGGCCAGGGACGTGGAACGCGGGCATGAGGCGGAGGTCTATGCCGCCGCCTTGACCGCCATCGACCCGGATCATCCGGCCGAGCGGCAGTTTCTGTCGCGGTTCGCCACGGCGCTTGCGCTCGATCCCGCCGAGGTGGCCGATCTGCATGCGACGGCGGGGAAGCCCGCGCCCTGAGCGTGCAGCGGCTCAGCATAAGCCCGGGATGAGCGTTATGGGAGAGAGGGGGGAGGATCGGCCGGCGCGACGGTCGGTCCCCCCGGTTCGTTCCGGGAAAAGAATATGATGTGCCAGAAGCCCGGCTTCTGACGGGACGGGCCGATCGGGCCCGCGACACCCATTCGCTTATCCGGTCTGCCGCGTGCCACGGTTGCGGGCCATGCCCGCCGCGCAGGGCGGTCTGCCAAGACTGGCATATGAGATCATAGAGCTCGGCCGCGGCGGGATCGCGCTGGTAACAGCAACGGGGTGCGCGCCGCGCTGGCTGGGCGAAACGCAGTGGCCAACATCGGCCCGATGCCGACCCAAAGGCGGCTCCTGCGCTTCGACGCCGAACTTTGCGAGACGCGCGACCAATTCGAACGGCTCTTCAGCACGATCAAACGCTTTCGCGCCGTGGCCACACGCTTCGATGAACGCGACGACAGCGCCGTTGCTTCTGGGCAGCTTGCGTCTCTACGCATCAGGCGACGGCCTTACGAGGCGGTGACCAGGGGCCCGTCTTGCCCCTTGCCGGCCTCATGGGCACTGAGATTGGGTGTTCAAGCGAACCGGGGGTCGCGATGACGAGATCGGCCGTTCGCGCGCACGGCAGAGCGCGATATCGGCAAGACGGGGCGTCGATGTTCCGGGTCGCGGCGAAGGACGAAGGATGCGGGCGGAAACGACCGCGTCCTAAAGGTCGCGGGGCACGGTGAAGGCGAGGCATGGGCCGGGCAGGCCGTGGCTGGCGTCGACCACGGTGCAGGCGCCAGTGGGGTAGGCGGGGAATTTGGGGTGATCCGGTGGCTCGGTGACGGCCTGGGCGGCGGCATCGGCGATGCCGGGATTGTGGGCGATGATCAGCATGGCGTCGTCGGCGGCCAGGGAGAGGATATGAGTGGCCGGTGCCAGATAGAGGTCGCGGCGGAACTGCGTCTCGGTCCTGGGGAGCGCAAGGCGGGACAAAGTTTCGCGCGTGCGGGTGGCCGTCGAGCAGAGGATGCGGGTGGGGTAGTGACCGTGGCGTTTCAGCCAGGCACCGATCTTGGGGGCATCGCGGATGCCGCGGGCGCTCAGGGGGCGGTCCCGGTCGTCCAGCAGCGGGTTGTCCCAATCGGACTTTGCATGGCGCAGGAGGATGAGTTTCAAGCGTTCTCTCCGGCAAAGGCGCGCATGTGGTGGGCAGCTTGGGCGTCGGGTCTTGTCGGAGAGAGGGGGCAGGCGCGGCGGGCGGCGCAGCCTTGGGACATGCAGGTGTTATCCGGGGTGGCGAGGTGGGCGCGACAGGTGGGGACGTCGTAGGCTTGAGCCGAAAGGGCATCGACGGGACAGGCTGTGCGGCACTGGGCCGGGCAGGTGGGGCACGGATTGGGCGGCGGTGCGGGCAGGTCCATTGCATGGTCGAAGGTGAGCGCGCCGCGGAAGCTGACCAGCAGGCCTTGGGTGTCATGGACCAGCAGGCCGACCGGGGAGATATGGCAGCGGCCGGTTTTGAGCGCCCAGGTGATGAAGGGTTGAAGGGGCTGGCCGAAAGGGAAGCTGGGCCGAGCGTCCAGATCGGTGGCCCAGCCGGTGATAACGCGGGTGGAGTAGGCGTCGACGGGGTCTGGTTGGTGGGCCTCGGGGGCGGCTTGGAGGGTGGGCCAGAAGGTTGCCGGGTCTGGGCCGAGGAGGAGCGTGGTGGCGCCCTCCTCGGTGAAGCCACCGAGGAGGGTGAGCGCGCGGGCGGCGGCTTGTCTTTCAAGGGATTGCAGGTCGATATTCATGCAGTATCTGGGTGCCCTGCGGACGAGGGGACACGCTGGGGGCGTGGGCGGCATCTGCGTATTTGGGGACCAGTGATCTGGGCTTGGGAGACCCTGAACGGTGTGCGGCGTTGGTGAGGTGTCGGGCGGCGATCCTGGGGACCGGGCGAGACCGTCTTGACCCGCCCAACGGGTGGGGCGGATGGCGGGTCAGCCACCCGTATGGCTCATATGGCGAGAGACCTGGCCGTCGACCTTTTGGCGGGAATAGTCGAAATCGTGGCCCTTCGGTTTGCGGGCGATGGCGGCACGGATGGCGTCTTCGAGGGGGGCGTCGGCGTCGGATTGGCGCAGCGGCGCGCGCAGGTCGGCCATGTCTTCCTGGCCCAGGCACATATAGAGTTGGCCGGTGCAGGTCAGGCGGACGCGGTTGCAGCTTTCGCAGAAATTGTGGGTGAGCGGCGTGATGAAGCCGATCTGCTGGCCGGTTTCTTCCAGGCGCACGTAGCGGGCCGGGCCGCCGGTGCGGTGGTCGAGCTCGGTCAGGGTGTAGCGGGTGGCAAGCTGGGCGCGCAGGTCCTTCAGCGGCCAGTATTGGTCCAGGCGGAGCGTGCCATCGGTGCCGTCGCCCATGTCGCCCATGGGCATGACCTCGATGAAGGTCATGTCCAGGTCGCTGGCCTTTGCCCAGGCGATCAAGTCGAAGAGTTCGCTGTCGTTGAAACCCTTCAGAGCCACGGCGTTGATCTTGACGCGCATGCCGGCGGCCTGGGCCGCGTCGATGCCGCGTTTGACCTTGTCGAGCGAGCCCCAGCGGGTGATGGCCTTGAACTTGTCCGCATCCAGCGTGTCGAGCGAGACGTTGATGCGCCGCACACCCGCGGCGGCCAGCGGCTGGGCGAAGCGGTCGAGTTGGCTGCCATTGGTGGTGAGGGTAAGTTCGTCGAGACCGTTGCCCAGGTGCTGGGACATGCCTTCGAAGAAGGACAGGATGTTGCGGCGGACCAGGGGCTCGCCCCCGGTGATGCGCAGTTTCTTGACGCCCAGGCGGACGAAGGCGGTGCAGAGGCGCTCCAACTCCTCCAGCGTCAGAAGGTCCTTCTTGGGCAGGAAGGTCATGTGTTCCGACATGCAATAGGTGCAGCGGAAGTCGCAGCGATCGGTCACCGAGACCCGAAGGTAGTCGATGGTCCGGGCGAAGGGGTCGATCAGGGGCGCGGTCATGGGGGTAGGCTAGGGGCTGCCGACGGGCTCCACAAGGTGGGCTGACAGGGGCGCGCGGCTGGGTCACAGTGTGGGCGACACAGGCTTTCGGGGGACTTTGAGTATGACGCGCTTTGTTTGGATCGCCGTGCTGGGGTTGGCTGGCTGTGGGGGCTTGTTCGGGCGGGGGGACATTCCGGACCCCACGCCCGCGCCGATCATCCTGCCGCCGAGCGGGACGTTTTCGGATGTGCCGACACCGGGGCAGGTGGCCGATGCGGCCGCGACGACGGCGGCCAACAGCGCCGCGAACGCAGCGGCGGGGGCGGTGAACACGGCGACGAATGCCGCCACGAATGCGGCGCAGGCGGCGGTGCCGTCGGGGGTGACGGACGCGGCCGGGCAGGTGCAGCAGGCGGCCGCGGCGGTGGCGGGCGCGAATGCGGCGCTGGGGCAGGAGACGGTGGCGCTGGGCGATCCGAGCGAGGGCGGGCTGTGGTTGAAGACCGGGCTGGTGCAAGCCGAAACGCAAGGCGTCGTGACGGCCCAGAACGGCGAGTCCGTGCCGGTGCTGTTGCGGCCGTTGGATGGCGCGGGCGGCGCGCAGATTTCGTTGCAGGCGCTGCAGGCGCTGGGGCTGCCGCTGACGGGGCTGTCGCCGGTGACCGTGTCGCGGGGATGAGGCGGACGATCCCTCGGCTGGGGCCGTGGGACGACATGCGGGCCGCGTTCCGGTGGGATGTACCGGGTGATTTCGACATCGCGCAGGTCTGTTGCGACGACTGGGCCGAGGTCGAGCCGGATCGGGTGGCGATCGTGGACCTGTCCGACGGGCGGCAGGTTTGGACCTATGGGGAACTGAAGGCGGAATCGGACAGGTTGGCCGGGGTTTTGGCGCGCGCCGGGGTCGGACGCGGGGACCGCGTGGCGATCCTGTTGCCGCAACGCGCCGAGGTGATGGTGGCGCATCTGGCGGCCATGAAGCGGGGCGCGGTGTCGCTGCCTTTGTTCACGTTGTTCGGGCCCGAGGCGTTGGAGTACCGGCTGCGGGATTCGGGCGCGGTGGCGGTGGTCGGCGATGCGGGCGGGTTGGCGAAGTTGGACGGGTTGGATTTGCCCGACTTGCGGCTGCGGGTGGATGTCGCGGCTTTGGCGGGGGAGCCGGTGACCCCGGTCCGCAATGGGGCGGAAGACCCGGCGATGATGATCTACACGTCCGGGACCACGGGGTCGCCCAAGGGCGTGCTGCACGCCCACCGGTTCCTGGTGGGACATCTGCCTTGCGTCGAGACGGCGTTGGAAGGGTTCCCGAAGCCCGGCGATGTGGGCTGGACGCCTGCCGATTGGGCCTGGATCGGCGGGTTGATGGATTTGGCGATGCCGTGTCTCTATTTCGGCGTGCCGCTGGTGGCCAAGCGCTTTGCGAAGTTCGAGGCGGGCGCGGCGTGGGATTTGATGGTGTCCGAGGGCGTGACGGCGGCGTTTTTGCCGCCCACGGCGTTGAAGATGTTGCGCCGGACGGCGGTGCCCGAGGGGCTGCGGCTGCGGGCGGTCATGTCTGGGGGCGAGGCGTTGGGCGCGGGATTGCTGAATTGGGGGCGGGAGGCGTTGGGCGTGCCGATCAACGAGATTTACGGGCAGACCGAGTGCAATCTGGTGATGGCCGCCTGCGCCGGGACGCAAGAGGTGAGGCCCGGCACGCTGGGCCGGGCAGTGCCGGGCGTGGAGGTCGAGGTGCAGGATAAGGCGGGCCGGGCCGTGGCCGAGGGGGCGGTTGGAGAGATTTGCGCGCGCGGCAGCCCGGCGGCGTTCCAGCGGTATTGGAACAAGCCAGAGGCGACGGCAGAGAAATGGCGGGACGGATGGCTGCGCACGGGCGATCTGGGGCGAGCTCTGGCGAGAGGCGTCGTCGAATACGTGTCACGGGACGACGACGTCATCAACTCGGCCGGGTATCGCATCGGGCCGACGGAGATCGAGACCTGTCTGACGGCCCATCCGAAAGTGGTGATGTGCGCCGTGGTCGGCCTGCCCGACGCGGTGCGCGGCGAGGCGGTGACGGCGTTCGTCGTGGCCGAAGACGGGGCGGAGGGGCTGGAGGCGGACTTGATCGACTGGGTCCGGGCGCGCCTGTCGCCGCATATGGCG
>JBCDCW010000062.1:0-15806 GCA_039180995.1 Pseudomonadota bacterium | reverse complement strand
TGGATGGCTGGCAAACGGCTCTAACGGCAGGTTTAGAGACAGTTCAAGACCATCTGGCCCAAGCCGCCATCGCCCGCGATCCCGCCGCGTTCGAGACCATCCTGGGCGGCACACGTGGCGTCGGCGGCATTTATGGCGCTTGGTGCCGCCTGCGCGATCTGATCACCGGCCGACGCCACAACCCCGATCATCTGACCGAAAGCTAGAGGCATCCCATGGCCACGACCCTGACGTTCCTCGCCTATATCTGCCTTGGGCTCGCAGGGCTCTACACCTTCGTGACCCTGATAAACCTGTCGATCTTCCGCGCCCCCGCGCGGTCGTCCGGCCCGTCGCAAACAGCCGTCTCGGTCCTGATCCCCGCGCGGGACGAGGCAGACAATATCGGCGCCATCCTAGACACCGTCCTGGCTCAAGAAGAGGTCGACCTGGAGGTTCTCGTCCTCGACGACGGCTCGACCGATGGCACCGACCGCATCGTCGCCGAAATTGCCACCCGCGACCCCCGCGTGCGCCTGCTGCGCGGCGCCCCGCTCCCCGCGGAATGGAACGGCAAACAACATGCGTGCCATCAACTGGCCCAAGCCGCCCGACAGCCGCATCTGCTGTTCGTCGATGCCGATGTCCGGCTGGCTCCGGATGCGATCACTCGGATGCAGGGCTACCTTGCCAAACGGCGGCTCGATCTGGTCTCCGGCTTCCCACACCAGATCACGAAATCCCTGCCCGAAATCGTGGCAATCCCCCAAATCCTCGTCCTGCTGCTCGGCTATCTGCCCTTCCCCATGGCACGTCTTTTCAACGGGCTGGGCTTCGCGGCCGGCTGCGGCCAACTGATGCTCATCAAGGCGGACGCCTACGCGAAGGCAGGCGGACACGAGGCGTTCCGCAACCGCATGCATGATGGCCTGAACCTGCCGCGCAACGTCCGCAAAAGCGGCGGCCGGACCGATATCCTGGACGCGACGCCCCTAGCCTCGGTCCGGATGTACGACAATTGGCCGGATATCTGGCAAGGCTTCACCAAGAATGCGACCGAGGGAATGGCCAAGCCCGTCGCCCTGCCGATCTGGACAGTCTTGCTGGGCGGAGGGCACATTCTACCGCCGATCTTGGCGGTCCTCGCCTGGACGCTCGGGGCAACCACCGCCACGCAACTCGCAGCGCTTGCCACCGGCTTGGTTTTGCTCGCCCGCGCGGTCTTGGCGTGGAAGGTGCGGCAACATCCCTTGTCCGTCGTCCTGCACCCCGTCGGCGTCGTGATCACGCTCTGGATCCAATGGTCCGCCTTGCGCGGCGCAAAGCAAGGCAGGCGCGCGATCTGGCGCGGTCGGACCTACGACGTCAATTGAGGCTCGGGTTTCGCGCGGTTGCGCAACAGGATCGAGGCGTTCAAGGCCGCGGCGTAACTGACCCAGATCAGATATGGCACCAGGATCCAGAACGACAGCATGTCCAGCGCCAAGGTGCTGACCAACAGGCCCGCCACCGATAGCCATAGGAACCCGATCACGACCATCCCTGCGCCGATGCGCTTCAAACCGAAGAAGATCGGCGTCCACAACGCATTCAACGCAATCTGCAACGCCCAGAACGCCATGGCGTAGGCCGCCCCGTCCATCACGGCAAGGCGCGCACCCGCAAAAGCCAGCGCGATATAGAGCGCGGTCCAAGCCAGCGGGAACAGCCAGTCGGGCGGCGTCCAGGCAGGTTTGGACAGGCGACGATACCACTCGTCCGGCGGAAACATCCCACCGGTCATGGCCGCGGCGCAGCACGCGCCGAGAAAAAGAAGGAACAGCATCCAATCCATGAAAGGTTAGCTAGGCCACGCGCCCCGATCGTCCACGCGGTCCTGCGCGGCCAGTTGCGCCAGCACGTCCGAGAGCCCGTCGCTCCACCCGCCACGCGCGGGGCGCGGGTCAGCCGCGGCGCGCACCAGGAAGGCGGTTTCGTCCAGCGGCCTGGCGTGCAGAACCGGCGAATGGGGCAGGGCCGAGACCCAGGCCGCTTGGCCCAAGGCGCGGGCCAACCAGAACGCCTTCTGCGCCCCCGATGTATGGGCCCGCTGCGAAATGCTGTCATATCCTGCCCGGCGGACCTGGGTGCCGATGCCGTCATAGATATGCCGCGCCGCCAGGATGCCGGGACGCGCCGCCAGGGGCAGCGTCGAGACACCGGTTTCAGACCGATGATACAATCGCCGCGCCTCGGCCAGGAGGCGGCGCACCATGTCGCGGATGGCAGGCGTGGCTTGGGGATTGGCAAAGAACGCCTCGGGCTCGATCCCGGCCTCGTCCATCCAATCGGTCGGCAGATAGAGACGCGCGGCGCGCGCATCCTCGCCCACATCGCGCGCGATGTTGGTCAACTGCATCGCCACGCCCAGATCGCAGGCCCGGGCCAAAGCGTCGGCGTCGCGGACCCGCATCAGGACGCACATCATCGCCCCCACGGCGCTGGCCACGCGCGCGGAATAGGACCGCAGATCGGACAATGTGGCATAGCGGCGGTCGGTCGCGTCCCAGGCCAGACCTTCCAGCAGGGCCTCGGGCAAGGCACGGGGCATATGGAAGTCTTCGATCACGCGGGCAAAGGCACGATCGGCGGGGGCGTTGTCGGGTCGACCGGCGAAGGCTTTGTCCAGGCGGTCGCGCAGGCGCAGGACGGCGGGGCCCTTGTCCTGAACCTCGTCGACCGCGTCGTCCGCCAACCGGCAGAAGGCATAGAGCGCCAAAGCCGGGTCCCGAACCGAACGCGGCAGCACGCGAGAGGCGGCATGGAACGACAGCGACCCGGTGCGGATCGCCTCGCGGCAATGGGCCATATCCGCGGCCGCCAAATCTTGGGTCACTCGGCGGCCTCCCGCATGTAAACGTCATGTTTGATATGGCTGATGTCGGGCACCACCCGCTCCAGCACCTCGGCCGAGGCCACGACACCGGGAAGCCCGGCGCCGGGATGTGTCCCGGCGCCGACAAGGAAGAGGCCGGGGACCTCCTCGGACACGTTGTGCGGCCGGAACCAGGCCGATTGAAGGATGCGCGGCTCGATCGAAAAACCAGATCCGTTCGGGGACAGATACCGGTCACGGAAATCCTCTGGGGTGAGACACAGGCTGGCCGACAGATGCCCCGAGAAGCCGGGCAAAAGCCGTTCCTCCAGAACGGCTTGAACACGCGCGCGGTAGGCGTCGCATTCCTGCGACCAGTTCACCGCGTCGCGATGCCCAAGATGCGGCACCGGCGACAGCGCGTAGAACGTATCGTCCCCATCCGGCGCCACAGTGGGGTCGGTGATCGAGGGGCGATGGACATAGAGGCTCATATCGTCGGCCAGGTGGCCGGTCCGAAAGACGTCCTTCAACAGCCCCTCATAGCGCGGCCCCGAAACGATCGTATGGTGCCCCACATCCGGCCACAGGTCGCGGGTGCCTTTGGTTCCGAAGTACCAAACGAACAACCCCATGGACCACCGCGTCCGCCGCAGCTTGCGGGGGGTCCAGCGATTGCGCTGCCCCTTCAGGAGGCGCGTATAGGTGTGGCCCGCATCGGCATTCGAGACGATGATGTCGGCGGAAATCTCCTCTCCGGTGCTAAGCCGGACAGCCCGCGCGCGATTGTCCCGGTCCTGCAAGATTTCCGACACCTGCGCCCGGAACCTCAGCAACCCGCCTTGGGCTTCGACCACATCGGCCATCGCCCGGGCCATCGCCGCGACACCGCCCATGGCATAATGCACGCCCTGCGTCTTCTCCAGATGGCTGACCAAGGCGTACATCGAGGTCACCTTCTCGGGATCGCCCCCGATGAACAGCGGATGGAACGACAGCGCCATGCGCAGGCGTTCGTCGGATACCCGACTGCGCGCCAGGGACAGAATCGACTTATCGGCCCGCAGGGCCGCGAAGGTGGGCAGCACCTTCAGCGTCGACCAGAGTTCGTGCATCGGCTTGGTCAACATACCCTCGTAACCGACGACATAGCGTTTGTAGGAATCATCCAGGAACGTGCGCCACCCCTCCACATCGGCGGGCGCCAGGCGGCGAACCTCGTCTTCCATCGCCCGCTCGTCTGCAAAGGCATCCAGGTGTGAGCCGTCCGGCCATGTGATCCGATAGAACGGGTCCAGGGATTCGAGCTTTACGGCCCTGTCGAAATCGCGCCCGCAGGCCGCGAAGAGGTCGCGGAAGACCTGCGGGGCCGTCACGATGGTCGGCCCAAGGTCAAAGCGATGGCCCTGCGACGTGATCGACGATGCCCGCCCGCCCGGCATATCCAGCCGGTCGATCACGGTCACCTTCCACCCCTTGGCCCCCAACCGCATGGCCGCCGCCAGCCCCCCCATGCCCGCGCCAATGACGACGGCCCGGGGCTGGCCGGAGATCTCGATATTCTGATGGCGGGTCATTCGGGGTACTTCCGTAACTGTCCACTTCGGTTTACACGATAAGTGTCGCGAATGCCAATCCATTGTGGCGTCGGGGCAGGCACGCGACGTGCCGAAGGACCGGATTATGCAGACCGTTACATTGACCCTCTATCGCTTCGGCCCCTGGGCCGACCGGCTTTGGGCGTTCACCCAGATGGGATTGGCCAGGTATCCTTTATCGCGCCTGCCTGGCCTTCGGTTCCGGAAGCTGCTGGGCGTCGGCACGGGCGAGGGGTTCACACCGGTCCCCGACACGGCGCGATGCGCCATCCTGTGCGTCTGGGCGGACGAGGCGGCGGCCCATGACGGCCTTAGGCGCCCCGTATTTCAACGCTTTCGCCGACGCGCGAAAGAGGTCTGCACCCTGACCTTGCAGACCGTTGCCGCACGGGGCCAATGGTCGGGCCAGTCTCCGTTCAGGGCAGATGCCAAGCCGTCCGGGCCCATTGCCGCCCTCACCCGGGCCACCATCCGACCCCGGAAGGCATTACAGTTCTGGCGCAGGGTGCCCGATATCAGTCAAATGGTCGGTATGAACGACGACGTACTTCTGAAAGTCGGTGTGGGCGAGGTTCCCTTCCTGCACCAAGTCACCTTCTCGATCTGGCCGGATGCCCAGGCGATGGCCCGATTCGCCCGGACATCGGGCCCCCATGCCGGGGCGATCCGGGCCGTGCGCGACGGGGATTGGTTTGCCGAAGAGCTGTATGCCCGCTTCCGCATCGCGGACGCCACGGGCACATGGCACGGACGCCCCGTGGCGGAGGTCTTGGCATGACCGCGTTTCCCTTCACGGCCATCGTCGGTCAGGACGAGATGAAAACCGCGATGATCCTAACCGCCGTCGACCCGGGCATCGGTGGCGTCCTGGTCTTCGGCGACCGCGGGACAGGGAAATCCACTGCGGTGCGGGCCTTGGCAGGATTGCTGCCGCCCTTGACGATGGTCGCAGGCTGTCCAGTGAACTCCGCCTCCGAAGCGGACATCCCCGATTGGGCAGAGGTGAAAGATCGGACCCTGGTCGACCGACCAACCCCGGTCGTGGACCTGCCCCTGGGCGTGACCGAAGACCGGGTGACCGGCGCCCTGGATATCGAAGCAGCCTTGGCCCGGGGTGAGAAATCGTTCGAGCCGGGTCTGCTGGCGCGGGCGAACCGGGGCTATCTCTATATCGACGAAATCAACCTGCTGGAGGACCATGTGGTGGACCTTCTGTTGGATGTGGCCCAATCGGGCGAGAACGTGGTCGAACGGGAGGGTCTGTCGATCCGCCATCCCGCGCGCTTCGTTCTGGTTGGGTCGGGCAATCCAGAGGAGGGCGAACTGCGCCCGCAATTGCTTGACCGGTTCGGCTTGTCGGTCGAAGTGACCTCCCCCACCGATATCGACCAACGGATCGACGTGGTGAAGCGCCGCGATGCCTATGACCGGGACCGCTCGGGCTTCTTGGGCGCTTGGGAGGCCACGCAGGCCGATCTGCGGGCGCAGATCGTGGCGGCGCGCGACCGGCTAAGCGGCACCAAAGCCGATGATGACGTGCTGCGGGATTGCGCCGGGCTTTGCATCGCGCTCGGATCCGACGGGTTGCGCGGCGAGCTGACGCTGCTCCGCGCCGCTCGTGCGCTGGCCGCCTTCCAGGGCGCCGACAGCGCAACGCGGGACCATGTTCGCCAAGTTGCGCCCATGGCCTTGCGTCATCGCTTGCGCCGCGACCCGCTGGACGAGGCTGGCTCGACCTCGCGCGTGTCCCGCGCCTTGGACGACGTCCTCGCGTGACCGATCCCCGTTGGGCAATGGCGATCCGAGCGGCTGCGTGCCTGGCACTGGACCCGGTCCGGCTGGGTGGCCTGCGGCTTCGCGCCCGGGCCAGCGAGGTGCGCGATGCAATCCTCGCGCTGTGCCCGAGCGGCGCGCGCCTGCATCCCGACATCGCGGATGACGCGCTGTTCGGCGGGCTGGACCTGACCGAGACCCTGCGCACCGGTCAGCCGATCCAGCGAGACGGCCTGCTTGCCCGCCATGACATTCTGGCGCTGGCCATGGCCGAGCGGACGCCGCCGGGCCTAGCGGCGCGATTGGGTCAGATCCTGGATGACGGGCGCCATGCGTTGATCGCCTTGGACGAAGGCGTCGACGATGAAGGGCTGCCGCCCGCGCTGACGGATCGGCTGGCCTTGTCGCTGGATCTCGATGGTCTTCGGTCGGCTGACCGACCAACCCGGGAGCCGCTGCCAGACGGTCCTGCGGTAAACCCCGACGACGCCTTGGTCATGCTGACGAGCGCGGCGGTCACCTTGGGTATCCCCTCGCTCCGGGCGCCGCTTCAGGCGTTGCAGGTCGCCCGCGCTTCGGCCCGTCTGGATGGCCGGGCCGAGATCGGTGAAGCCGATCTCACCTTCGCCGTTGGCGTCACCCTGGCGCCCCGCGCGACTCGCATGCCAGATGCCACGCCGGAAGAGCCCGAGACGCAGGCCGACCCGCCGCCACCCCCGGACACCGATGGTGCCGAAAATCTCTCAGACGGAATCCCCGAAGACGTATTGCTGGAGGCCGCCTTGGCCGTCCTGCCCCCCGATCTTCTAACCAAACTGGCCGCGTCCGGAACCCGCCGGGCGACCGGCACCGGTGCGGGCGCACGTCTGAAAGGCAATCGGCGGGGTCGTCCGCTGCCGCCGCGGCCCGGCCGTCCCGATGGACGGTCCCGGATCGACGTCGTCTCGACCCTTCGGACGGCCGCGCCGTGGCAGCGTCTGCGGGGCGGCGGGCCAGGGGGCCGGGTGCTGGTCCGAGCGTCGGATCTGCGGTTCAAGCGCTATGAAAGCCGGTCCGACCGCCTGCTGATCTTCGCCGTGGACGCCTCCGGCTCAGCGGCGTTCGCGCGATTGGCCGAAGCGAAGGGGGCCGTCGAACTGCTTCTGGCCGAGGCCTATGCCCGGCGCGACCACGTGGCCTTGTTGGCGTTCCGGAATGACGGGGCCGATCTGTTGCTGCCGCCCACCCGCAGCCTGGTCCGCACCAAACGCGAACTCGCGGGCCTGCCCGGTGGGGGCGGCACGCCACTGGCGGCCGCGCTGCGCGACGGCGCCGCCTTGGCCCGCCAGGCGGCGGGTCGGGGCATGGACCCGGCATTGGTCGTGCTGACCGACGGGCGCCCCAACATCGCCCTGTCCGGCGCCCCGAACCGGGCCGAAGCCAAGGAAGACGCCGAAGCCACCGCGCGCCTGATCCGGGCGGCGGGGCTGTCGGGTCTGGTCATCGACACGGGCGCCCGGCCGTCGCCGGCACTGGCCTCGCTGGCGGCCGAAATGGGCGCCTTCTGCCTGCCATTGCCCCGCGCGGATGCCCACGGGCTTAGCCGCGCCGTGGCCTCGGCCCTATGACTGTCGTCCCACCCGACTGGCCCTTCGCAGAGGCGAGCCGGTTCGTGACATCACGCCCCCATCGCTGGCACGTGCAGCAGGTCGGCGCTGGGCCGGATATCCTGATGCTCCACGGTGCAGGCGGCGCAACGCATTCCTGGCGGGCCATGGCACCGCTTTTGGCCGGATACCGCCTGACGATGATCGACCTACCGGGCCATGGATTCACCCGCCTCGGCTCATCGGGGCGGTCGGGCTTGGACACCATGGCCGAGGATATCGGCACCCTGTGCCGGGCGCTCGACCTAACCCCCCGGATCATCATCGGCCACTCGGCCGGCGCGGCGCTGGCCCTGCGGTTGGCCCAAGATAAACCCGTCCCCGTGATCGCCCTGAATGGCGCGTTCCAGATGTTCGATGGGATGGCGGGGTGGCTGTTCCCGGTGATGGCGAAGGCGCTGTCGCTGAACCCGCTCACACCATTTCTATTCACCGTCGGCGGAACCCCGGTCCGCACGCGCCGCCTGATCGAAAGCACGGGCAGCCAAATTGATGAGGAAGGGCTAGCCCACTATCACCGCCTGATCTCCGACCGGGCGCATGTCTCCGGTGCGCTCTCCATGATGGCGAATTGGTCCCTCGACCGGCTGGTGCGCGCGGCACCCGGAATCCAGGCCCCGGTTCTGTTGTTGGCCGGCGCACGAGACGAGGCCGTTCCAGTCACCGTCAGCGAAGATATGGCCGCGCGGCTCCCCAATGCCAGGCTGACAATCATGCCCGATCTGGGCCACCTCATGCACGAAGAAGCCCCCGCCGACGTGGCGAGGGCCTTTCAAGCCTTCCTGGCGGAGCGCGTGGTTTAGTTCGTCGCCTCTTCCGCGCCGAATTGCGCCAAGAAGGCATAGAGGTTCACCGCATCCTCTTCTTTGCGAACACGGTAGGACATCTTACCCCGGCCGCCATCGCCCGTGATCTCCTGCAAGTGGCCCGTCGGATCCATCAGATAGGCGACGAAGTCGGCCTCGTCGTGGATATGCCCCTGCTCACCAGCCAGCAGCATGATGTCGGAATAGCGGAACCCTTCGACCTGACCGTAGGCGGCCCCCACGATGCCATAAAGGTTCGGCCCAGTTTTGGCGGCACGGCCGGCCAAGACCTCGCCATCCGGGTTCTCGACCACGTGGCAGGATTGGCACTGGCGGAATGCGGATTCGCCGGCCTCGGCGTCGCCGGAGGCGGCCAGATCGTCTGCGAAAGCGGGCGCGGCCAACAGCGCGGTGGCGATGGTGAGTGTTCGGATCATTGGTCTTCTCTCCCGTGGGACTCGCGTTTCGAGTCTTGCGATGTCGTGTGTATAGCGCAGCTAGAACGGCAGTGAAGCCGGTCTAGGTGTGATATTGAATGACAGGCGGTCGCCGGAAGATGTCACGCCGTCGCGCGCGCCAACGCGCACTGCTTCCACAGCGACGACAACGCCGCCACCAGATGGTCGATATCCGCATCCGTGTGCTTGGGCCCGGGGGTGAAGCGCAGACGTTCGGTGCCCTTGGGGACCGTGGGGTAGTTGATCGGCTGCACATAGATGCCGAACTGGTCCATCAGGTAGTCCGACAGCATCCGACACTTGACCGGATCCTTGACCATCACGGGGATGATGTGGCTCGGGTTCGGCTCGTGCGGGATCCCTTCGGCATCCAGCCGCGCGCGCAAGCGCGCCACCTGGCGCTTCTGCATCTCCCGCTCGACATTGCTGTCCTTCAGATGCCGGATCGACGTCGTCGCCGCAGCCGCGACGGCGGGGGGCAGGGCCGTGGTAAAGATGAACCCGGCCGCGAAGCTGCGGATGAAATCACACAGCGCGTGGCTGCCGGTGATATAGCCGCCCATGACCCCAAAGGCCTTGCCCAGGGTGCCCTCGATCAGGGTGATGCGCTCCATCAACCCCTCGCGCTCGGCCACGCCGCCACCGCGGGGGCCGTACATGCCGACCGCGTGGACCTCGTCCAGATAGGTCATGGCGCCGTGCTTCTCGGCCACCTCCACGATCTCGGCGATGGGGGCGATGTCGCCATCCATGGAATAGACGCTCTCGAACGCCACGATCTTGGTCGCATTGGCCGGCAGGGTGGCCAGCTTGCGGTCCAGATCCTCCGGGTCGTTATGCTTCCAGATGACCTTCTGCGCCCGGCTGTGGCGGATGCCCTCGATCATCGAATTGTGGTTCAGGCTGTCGGACAGGATCACCGCGTTGGGCAGACGCGATCCCAGCGTCGACAGCGCCGCCCAATTCGACACGTAACCGGACGTGAACAGCAGCGCGGATTCCTTGTTGTGCAGGTCGGCCAGTTCCCGCTCCAGCATCAGATGATGGTGGTTCGTGCCCGAGATGTTGCGCGTCCCCCCCGCGCCGGTGCCGCATTCCATGGCCGTGGCCGCCATGGAGGTCACCACATCGGGGTGCTGACCCATGCCCAGATAGTCGTTCGAGCACCAGACGGTGATTTCCCGCTCGTCGCCATCATGGTGGTTCAACGCCTTGGGATGCTGGCCGCATTTGCGGGTCAGATCGGCAAAGTAACGGTAGTTTCCCTCCGCTTTCAGATCGTCGAGTTGTTCCTCGAACAGGCTATCGAACCGCATTTGGCCCCTCCTCCAAAGTCTCTCGTGTCTTGTCGTTGGGCAGCATCCACTGCCACAGTTTTTCGTCGGGCAGGCGCACGACCATGAACCAGTGTTCCAGCAGGGCCAGCGCGGTCAGCGCGGCCAGCAGGGCGAAACCCACGGCCTCGAAGGCACTTTGGGCGTGGGTGATCCGTTCCAGCCAGCAGAAGGCCGCGAAGCTGAGCAGGGTGACCGACGTCGGGAACAGCCAGTTCACGCGGGCTTCGCGGAAATGGCTGGGCAAATGGGTCAGGGGCCGGGGGATGAACTGCGTGTTCACCTTCCGCACGCCCAGATACAGGTTCAGCTTGGCACTGATCCGCGCGGCATAAAGGATCGCGAAGGTCCAGAAGCCGAAGCGGTTCGGCTGCCCATGGGCCAGCACGGCCAGGCCGATCAACGCCGCCGTCAGCGTCATCTCGTGATAGGCGACGGTGCCCCAGGCGCGGATGAACCGCTCCCATTCCGGCACACCCCGGCGCAACGGCATGCGGTTGGGGCCGGTGATGATGCCCGTCAGAAAGGCCAGCTCGATCCAGCCCCAGACCGCCAGGGCCGAGGCGAAGGCGAGGTAGGCGGCGCCCGTCCCCATCTCGGCCGCACTGTGGATGAAGGCCACGATGCCAAAGGCCATCAGCGGCAGCGTGGCCAGCACGGCCCAAAGATGCTGGTCCACCCGGTCCGCCCGGCGCACCAGCACCAGGATCGCCCCGGTGGACGCCCACCAGGCGAAGACGGCGATGGCCGCGGCGATCCAAGGGCTGTCGAGCATCAGTAGGCGGGCTCCAACCGGGTTTGGACGGGCACATCATGACGCACGGCCGGGATCGTATAGAGCGACGCGAAGGCCAACGCGGCCCGGGCAGAGCCGGACACCTTGCCGACCAGACGGGCGAGACCCGTCTTCTTCTCGGCCACGGCCAGATCGGCATTCGCCTTTTGCAGCCGCTTCAGCGTCGGCAGCCAGCGCGGATGGTCGATGTCCAGCGTGATAGGGAAGACCTGCTTGGAGATCTCCGACGTCTTCTCGAAGACCGACTGCGCATACCAATCCGGATCGACACCCAGCGCCTTATGGAACTCCGGCCGCTGGTGGTCGCGCACATACATCGTGCCGTAAACCGCGGTCAGGAAGAACTTGATCCACCAGACATTGCGCCCGCTCGTCAGCTTGGGGTCGGTCTTCATCAGCAGGGCGAAGGCCTCGCCATGGCTGAACTCGTCGTTGCACCATTCCCGGAACCACTTGAAGATTGGGTGGAACCGATGCTCCGGATGCTGCTCCAGATGGCGGAAGATGGTGATGTAGCGGGCATAGCCGATCTTCTCCGACAGGTAGGTGGCGTAATAGATGAACTTCGGCCGGAAATAGGTGTACTTCTTCTTCTGCGTCAGGAAGCCCAGGTTCACCGCAATCCCCGCTTCCCGCAGCGCATCGTTGATGAAGCCCGCATGGCGCGCCTCGTCCCGGGCCATGAGCTGAAAGAGCGTGGTGATGTCGCTGTTCGACCCCCGCCGCTTCATCTCCTTATACAGCACGCAGCCCGAGAACTCGGCCGTGCAGGACGAGATCAGAAAGTCGATGAATTCCCGCTTCAGCGCCGGATCCATCCCCTCCCAATCAATATGATCCCAATCCTCGTTCTTCTTGAAATGCCCCTTGTTCGGGTCTGATTTCATCTGCGCGATCAGCTGATCCCAATCCTCGCGCACGGGGCTCACGTCGATGGCGTCCATCTCATCGAAATCGGTCGTGTAGAAGCGCGGCGTCAGCAGCGTGTTCGACATGGCCACCTGGGTCGCGCTGACGCTGTCGACCACCTGCTGGTTGTCGGCGGCCAGCGCCTCTTCGACAGTGCTGGCATCGGCGGAATGCTTGATCTGCACGTTCATGACAGCACCTCTTCCGAGAAGCTGAACTCGCAGAGCTCCATGAACTCGAAATCGCCGGTCATCCGGGTCCAAAGCCGCTCCAACCCGCTGGCCCGCGTGATCACAGCCGTCCGGCTCTCCTCGACCACCTCGCCGTAAGGCGCCATGATCTCGGTGCCCAGCACCTGCACCTCATCCCCAGGCCATACCACGGCGCCGTTGTCGAAGCGCACATGCGCCGACAATTCTTCGAAGCGATGCGACACCGTCACGGTGCAGGGCGCTTCCTCCCTCGTTCTCGTCAGAAATCCCATGGGTCGTTCCTCCCTGATTTCAGTCCAAAAGTTTCGCGAAGGTGTCTGCGTTCTTCGCGCCGAATCCGACCAGCTCGGCCCGCCAGCCGGTCAGGTCGTCCCGCAGGGACAACTGACCGGTTTCGAACAGGATCAGCCGAACCGGGTCCTCCATCCCGAAGCCGCGCTTCTCACGCTCGAACTTCAGAACACGTTGCACCCCCGCGACGAACCCACCTTGAGATGGATCAAGGTTGGCGATCACCGATCCATTTTGATCCAACACGCGGGCCGCCCCCGTCATGCCATCGGCATCCAGGAAGATCGCCCGCTGCTTCACGATGGCGACCTCGCCCTCCATGGCGGGCATCGCCTCCAACGGGCGGTCGGTCAGACGCGCATAGGTCACGATGAAGAGCGCACACAGCACCATCACGCCCATGGCGCGCAGCAGCAGTGTCGGGATCATCTCCCTGTCGCGAACGACCAGTTTGTTCTCGGCTGGGGTCATGGTCGTTACTCCGCCGGGACGGGCATGGCGCCCATGGGTTGCGTGGGCGCCACCGCCGTCACGCGGGGCATGGACATGTCGGCCTGCGCCGCCTCGGCCAGCAGACGCGCGACCTTGGCGGCCTCGGGGATGGCGCGCAAAGCGGGCTGGGTCTTGGCAAAGCGCCAAGGCCGCAGATGGGGCCAGACCATCAGATAGCTGAACCGCGTCTCCCCCAGCGTCCGCAAGGCGATGTTCCCGGTCCCGTCCGGTTTCGTGGTCAAATCCGCCGCCCCGATCCACTGATACGGGAATTGAAGCGTCATCGTCAGCGCCGCGCCGATCCGCAGGATCACCCGCCGGTTCGTGATCGTGTAGATCGCCGACTTCGCCTGCACCCAGCCGATCAAGGCCAGCAACCCGCAAGTCACCGCACCCAGGATCAGGTAAAACGACGACTGCGCCGCCGCCTGGCCCCACGACACGTCCCCCGCCGCGACCACGACCCGCCACGCATAGAGCACCACGAAATAGATCGCGACACCCCGAATGGCCAAGGACTCCTTGGTCAAAGCCCACCAATCCGGCTGCCCCTGCCAAAGGATTTCCTCCCCCTTCGGCAGCATCTGAGGCAACCCCCGGATCGGTTCCTGGTCGAAGTCGTCGTGGTCCATCTCGTCCTCCATCGTCACGGCCGGGTCTGACGGCCGATCGTTTCGTTCAGGCCAGCACCGGCTCCTGCCGGTCGGCGACCGCATAGAGCTTGCCGCCGCCGACGTAGCCGCAGATCTTGTCCTCTTCCAAAAGGGTCACCTGCGTCGGCGACTTGGTCGCCGGGATCTGCGCAAAGTGCTTCTGGTGCAGGGCCTTCACCTCCACGTGGTCGCTGAAGATCCGGACCAACTGGATCGGGATCAGCCGCTTGCCCGTGCCCGGCACATCGACCTCCAGATAGCGGACCAACTGCTCGGGCACGTCCAACCACATGTCGCTGACCGTCGCGGCTTCCTCGCCGTCGTCGCCTTTCACCGGCAGGCCGCGCGGGTCGTACCCGGCGCTGATGCGGAACTCGGGCTTGTTCTCCATCGGCGCGATCTTCGGATGCCCGTGACCGTCCAATTCCGGCACGTCGCGGCGCGGCGCCCACGACGCGGGCCCCACCCCGTCCAGCATCGGGTCGCCCGTGGGCTCGAACGGATAGCCATTGGCCACCGCCGTCTTCTCCATCGCGACCTCGCGGGCCTCGGGCTCCTGCGTGGGCTGCGTCACCGTCCCCCGCCCATTGGGCAGGATGAAGGTCTTCTGGCTCGGCAACGGGAACGGCCCTTGGTTGGGCGCCAACGTCCCGTCATCGTTTTCCAGCGGGTAACCCTCCCGCATGTTCTCGGTCTGGAGATAGTAGATCAGCAGCGCGAAGAAGCCGTAGAACAGCCACAGCGCCAGGCTGGCCAAGTCAAAATTGCCGAAGAAGGCGTCCACCTGTTGCATCGGTGTCTCCTCAGGTTGGGAAGTCGGCCAGTCCGATTCTGGCCTCCTTCGGGGTGGGTCTGAATTGTCTGGTGGTGCGGGTGACGAGCGGGCCCAGGGCCACGAGCGTCAGGAACAGAAGGCCGATCTCCATGTGGTAGACGACCGAATAGCCGGTGGCAGGGTCGTTCAGCGCCTCGCCCCACGCGCCCGAGGTGGCGACCATATCGACCCCGTCCCGGATCGCGCCGCCCAAAGCCGTGCTGAGCCCGTGTGCCGTCGCCTGCGCGGCGCCCCAAGCGCCCAAGGCAAGCCCGCGCCCCGCGATGTCGGTCACGGGCAAGGTCATGGCCGTGGTCAATGTGGCGATGGCGAACAGCCCGCCGCCGAAGCCGATGCCCATGGCACCCGCGAAGAACAGAGGGGCCGAGTCCAGCGGCGAGGCGAAGATCACAGCCGAAAACGCGCCGATCCCCACCAGGATACCCCGCGCCGCCATGCGCGCCGGGTTCATCCCTTCGGCCAGCCACTTGGCTGCCAAACCGAAGGCGATCAAAGCACCTACGGCCCATGTGGCCGTCAAAAGCGTGGTGTTAGAGACGGAAAGACCTAGGATTTCTCCGCCATAAGGCTCCAACAACACGTCCTGCATGTTGAACGCCATGGTGCCCAGGAACACGACCGCCAAGAGCCGCCCCGCCATGCCCCCATTCGACAGATCGCTCCAAGCGTCCTGGAAGGACGGCGCAGGCGCCGCCCGCTCGGCCTTCGACATCGGCTTCGGGCTCTCCTGCTTCCAAAGCGCGATGACGTTCAAGACCAGCGTTGCGACCGCTGCTCCCTGCACCACCTGGATCAGCAACACGCCGTCGAAATCGCGCAAGAGCCAGCCGATCAGCACCGAGCTGACAAGCATCCCCATCAGGAAGGCCACATAAAGCAACGCCACGACCCGCGGCCGCGTCTCGTCATCGGCGCGATCAGCGGCCAAGGCCAACCCGGCCGTCTGAGTCATGTGCATCCCCAGGCCGGTCATCAGGAACGCGATCCCGGCCAGCGCCTCACCCAAGCCCGGCGGCACTTCGATCTGATCGTAATCCCCCAGGATCAACAGCGCGAAGGGCATGATGGCCAGCCCACCGAATTGCCACAAAGCCCCGAACCAAAGATACGGAATCCGCTTCCATCCAATCGCCGACTTATACGTATCCGACCGAAAGCCGAGGAGCGCCC
>JBCDCW010000061.1:0-15942 GCA_039180995.1 Pseudomonadota bacterium | reverse complement strand
TGTGGGCGAGAAGGCCGCGCAATCGCGGCTGGGGGCCTTCATGGCCAATGGGGTCGAGGGATATGCCGATGCCCGGGACATGCTGGCCGAGGACGGGACCAGCGGGCTGAGCGAGAACCTGACCTATGGCGAGATCAGCGCGCGGAGTTGCTGGCATGCCGGCCAGCGGGCGATGGCCGATGGGAAGGCCGGGGCCGAGACGTTCTTGAAGGAGATCGTCTGGAGGGACTTCGCCCATCATCTGGCCTATCACACGCCGGAACTGACCTCGGAGAACTGGAAATCCGAATGGGACAGCTTCCCCTGGCGAGACGACAACGATCAGGCCGAGGCCTGGCGGCGGGGGCGCACGGGGCTGGAGGTCGTGGATGCCGCGATGCGAGAGATGTATGTGACGGGTCGGATGCATAATCGCGCGCGGATGTTGGTGGCGTCCTACCTGACGAAGCATATGATGACCCATTGGAAGGTCGGTTGCGACTGGTTCGCCGATTGCCTGATCGACTGGGATCCGGCCTCGAACGCCATGGGGTGGCAATGGACGGCCGGGTCCGGGCCCGATGCGGCGCCGTTCTTCCGGGTGTTCAATCCCGAGACCCAGGCCGAGAAGTTCGATCCCAAGGGCGCCTATCGCCGCCGGTGGTTGGCAGAGAGGGGCGGGGGCGAGTTGGCGGAAAGCTATTTCGAGGCCATCCCCAGGTCCTGGGGCATGTCGCCCTCGGACGATTACCCGAATGGGCCGATTGTCGGGCTATCGGAAGGCCGGACCCGCGCGCTGGAGGCGTATTCGCAACGCAGCGCGGCCGAATAGGGGGCTCGGGGCTTGCCCGGCGGGGCTCGGCTGGGTCACAGGTAACAGGACGATATCGGAGACCACATGGATGTTTTGACGGCCACCCAGGGTCAGTCGGACCTGCCGCGCTATTTCAGCCGGGTCTTCGACTTGGCCAAGGGTATGAAGTATGGGCGCGTCGACGTGGTCCTGCCCGATGGGCGTCGCTTCCGCCATGAGGGGTCCGAGCCCGGGCCGGTGGCCGAGATCGCGGTGCATGACCCCGAAGTGTTCGGGCGGGTCGTGCGAGAGGGCGATGTGGGCTTCATGGAAGCCTTCATGGATGGACAATGGACCACGCCCGATTTGCAGGCCGTGTTCGACTACATCAACAAGGAAGGCGATGGGCTGATCCAGAAGTTTACCGGTCAGGCCCTGGTGCAGGCCTTCGAGAAGCTGCGGGCCTTCCTGCGGCGCAACACCAAGGTCCAGGCCAAGCGGAACATCGCGGCCCATTACGACCTGGGGAACGCGTTCTACGGGCTGTGGCTGGACGACACGATGACCTATTCCGCCGGTCTGTTCGAGACCGGTCAGGAATCGCTGGAGGCAGCGCAGGCGGCGAAATACGCCTCGATCGTGGATCGGATGGGCGTCGAAGCCGGGGACCACGTTCTGGAGATCGGCTGCGGCTGGGGCGGCTTCGCCGAATATGCCGCCGGGCGGCGGGGGCTGAAGGTGACGGGTTTGACGATCAGCCAAGAACAGCTGAACTTCGCGCGAGAACGAATTGAAAAAGCAGGGCTTTCCGATCTCGTCGATTTCAAGTTGCAGGATTACCGCGACGAGCTGGGGACCTATGACGGCATCGCGTCCATCGAGATGTTTGAGGCCGTCGGGCGCACCTATTGGCCGGCCTATTTCCGGACATTGCGCGACCGGCTGCGCCCCGGTCGGCAGGCGTCGCTGCAAATCATCACGGTGCCGGATCTGCGCTGGGCGAGCTATTCGACCTCGGTCGACTTCATCCAGAAGTACATCTTCCCGGGCGGCATGTTGCCGGCGCCGAAGAAGCTGACCGAGGAAATCGAGCGGGCGGGGTTGGAGGAGGGGTCCTCGATCTCGCTGGCGAAGGATTATTCCATCACGCTGCGCCGCTGGTTCGAGCGGTTCAACGAGAACTGGGGCGACGTGGCCGATCTGGGCTTCGACGAGCGGTTCCGGCGGATGTGGAACCTGTATTTAACAAGCTGCGCGGGGGCGTTCGAATATCACATCTGCGATGTGATTCAGATGACTGTCCGGAGGCCCGTCTGATGCCGACCCCTGCAAAACTCGTATCCGCCATCCTGTTCGCCGCCTTGGCGTGGTGGGTGGCCCATACCATCGTCGTCCATGTGTTGCCTGAAGGCGTGCGCGTGGGCCGCTTCCGAGAGATCGTGGCCTTTGGCGGCCTGATCGTTGGCTGGCGCTATATCGGCAAGATCGTCAGCGGCCCGACCAACAAGGGCACATCCGTCACCATCGCGATCACGGCCGGGATCGGGGGCGCGGCGATCTTGTTGGTGCTGTCGCTACTCTTGGAGAGTTTCCGCAAGATGATCACTGAATCGCTGGATCTGCGCTATACCGAAGTGGGCGAGGCGGCGTCGGCTTGGATGGAATTCCTATGGCGCGACGCGCTGATGATCGCCACGCCGCTGGTGCTGGGCACGCTGTTCGGCGGCGCCATCCTGGTCGGGATCGTCGGCGGGGTGGTGGGGCGCCTCACGCGATGAGCCGATTGTTCCTGTTCGGAACGCTTCTTTGGGATGATCTTCTGACGCTCGTCGCCGGGCGACCCGTGGCGGGCAGTCCGGCGCGGCTGAACGGCTGGTCGGTGGAACGGGCGGCGGATGGAGATTGGCCGGTTCTGGTGCCGGGCGATGGGGCGGATGGCGTGCTGACCGAGCCGTTGGACGACGCGGCGCGGGCGCGGCTGGATTGGTACGAGACGGCCTTTGGCTACGTCCCCGAAGCTGTGCGAGTGGGGGACGAGACCGCTTTGGCGTACCGGGCGCCGGGACGCAGGGACGGCGCGGGTGAGCCCTGGGCACGGGAAGCATGGATCGCGCGGCATGGTGCGCGCACGCGGCTGGCCGCCGAGGAGGTGATGCGGGCGCGCGGGCGGATGTCGCCCGAGGCCCTGGGCCAGCGGCGCGCGGTGATCCAAGCGCGGGCCCATAGCGTGATCATGAACCAGGCGATCCGACGGCCGGTCACCGTGGGCGACGGGATCGGGGCCGCCGATATCCAGGTCGAGGCGGTCGCCTATCCCTATGAAGGGTTTCACCGGGTCGAGGAATGGCGGTTCGACCATCCACGGTTCGACGGGGGCCGATCGGGGCTGGTTCAGCGGGCGATCAGCTTCGTCACCGACGCGGCGACGGTACTGCCGTATGATCCCGTGCGCGACCGGGTGCTGGTGGTCGAACAGGTGCGGGCTGGGGCCTTGGCCAAGGGGGATCCGCTGCCTTGGCTGTTGGAGCCGGTGGCGGGGTTGATCGACGCGGGCGAGACGGCGGAAGACAGCGCCCTGCGCGAGTTGCGGGAGGAGGCGGGCCTGACGGCCGGGCCAGAGGCGTTGCGCGTCGTGGCGCGCTACTACCCCAGCCCGGGCGGCCTGGCGCAGGTGCTGCATTCTTTTGTGGCGCTGTGCGATCTGCCGGATGCGGCGGCCGGACTCGGCGGTCTGGAGGAGGAGAACGAGGATATCCGCGCCCATCTGATCGCGCTGCCGCATCTGCTGGAGATGGTCGCCTCGGGCGAGGCGGCAAACGCGCCGCTGATCGTCTCGGCCCAATGGCTGGCGCTGAATGCCGGGGCGCTTCGCCTTGAAGGCGGCGAGGCCGGGGTCTAGACGAGGGAGGGCAACAAGCCCGAGGCCCCCCGTGACCGTGCACCAGAACCTCGCCGAAGCCATCGGCAACACCCCGCTCATCCGCCTGAACCGTGTTTCCGACGCTACCGGGTGCGAGATCCTGGGGAAGGCGGAGTTCATGAATCCTGGTCAATCGGTGAAGGATCGGGCCGCGCTCTGGATCATCCGCGACGCCATCGCCAGCGGCGCGCTGCGCCCAGGCGGCACCATCGTCGAGGGGACGGCGGGCAATACCGGCATCGGTCTGGCCTTGGTGGGTGCGTCCATGGGGTTCAAGACGGTGATCGTCATCCCCGAGACCCAGAGCCAGGAAAAGAAGGATATGCTGCGCCTAGCGGGCGCGACCCTGATCGAGGTGCCCGCGAAGCCGTATCGGGACCCCAACAACTATATCAAGTATTCCAGCCGCTTGGCGGACGAACTTGCCAAGACGGAGCCCAATGGCGCGATCTGGGCGAACCAATTCGACAACGTGGCGAACCGGCAGGCCCATATCGACTCGACGGGTCCCGAGGTCTGGGACCAGACGGGCGGCCGGGTCGACGGTTTCATCTGCGCGGCCGGATCCGGGGGCACCGTGGCCGGCGTGGGTCGGGTGCTACAGCCAAAAGGGGTAAAGGTCGGGATCGCCGATCCCATGGGCGCGGCTTTGTATAATTTCTACGAACATGGCGAGCTGAAATCCGACGGCTCCAGCATTTCGGAGGGGATCGGGCAGGGGCGGATCACGGCCAATCTGGAAGGGTTCACCCCCGACTACGCCTGTCAGGTCAGCGACGAGGAGGCGCTGCCCATCGTCTTCGATCTGCTGGAATATGAGGGGCTCTGCATGGGCGGCTCGACCGGGGTCAATGTGGGCGGTGCCGTCAAGATGGCCGAACATCTGGGGCCGGGCCATACGATCGTGACGATCCTGTGCGATTACGGCAATCGCTATCAATCCAAGGTCTGGAACCCGGAATTCCTGCATGGCAAGGGTCTGCCGGTGCCCCATTGGCTGGACGAGGCCCCGCGCGAGGTGCCGACGGTCTTCGAATGATCCAGACGCTCGCCCGGGCTCTGCTTTTGTGCCTGTGCCTCGCGGCCCCGGTCGCGGCGCAGATGATGGAGCCCGTGCCGCCGGAATGGGGCGTGGTCTCGACCCGGGCGGAGGCCGTGATCACAGAAGATCGCGTTTCGAACGAGGCCTTGGGTCGGCTGCGCGACGAATTGGTGGGTTGGCGCGCCCAGTTCGCCGAGGCGCAAGAGATCAATGCCGCCCGGATTTCCAGCCTGCGTGAAGAGATTGCCGCGCTAGGCCCCGTCCCGGCCGAGGGTGAGACCGAGCCGCCGGATATCGCCAACCGTCGGGCGGAGTTGAATCAGCGACTGGACGCGCTTCTGACGCCCGTGCGCGAGGCGACGGCGGCGTTCACCGCGGCCGATGGCCTGATCGGCGAGATCGACCGGTCGATCTCGGCCCGGCGGGCGGCGGCGCTGCTGACCCAGGACTCACCGCCGATCAATCCGGCCACGTGGCCGCCTGCCTTCCGGGCGGCGACCGGGTGGTTCAACGAACTGGCCCGGGAATTGGCGGCGCCGTTCCGCACGGTCACGGCCCGGGCGGTCTGGCTGTCGGACGGGGTGCAATTGGGGCTGCTGGTCTTCGCGGCCGTGCTGCTGATCTGGCGCTCCGGCATGTGGCTGGGCCGCTTGCGCGACCGCATCGCCCCCCACGAGGCCGAGAGTCCCGGCGCCCGGCTTGCGCTGGTTGGGATCAGCGTGGCGCGGACCTTGCTGCCGGTTCTGGGGCTGTTGGCGGTGACCCGGATCCTGGGGATCATGGGGGCGGGCGGCCTGCGCGCCGGAACGGCCGCAGCGTTGCTGCCATGGCTAGGTTTGATTGTGCTGGCGACGTGGTGGTTGGCCCATGCCGCCTTTCCGCCGCGTCCAGATGCGCCCACCCTGCTGCCGCTGCCGATGAATCGGCGTCGGGAGGGGCGGTTCCACGCTCAGATCCTGGGCGTTCTCTTTGCCGCGTCCTATTTGGTCGAGGCGATGGCGGCCACATCGGCCTCGATGATGGAGACGCCGGGGCGGACCGTGTTGCTGTTTGCGGTCATGGCCATCGCGGGATTGTCGCTGTTGCGGCTGGGGCTTCTGTTGCTGGAAGTCCGACGGATCGCGGCGGAGGCCGATGAAAGCGGCACGCGGTCACAGCTTCTGGGGCTGGTCGGACGGGCGCTGACGGTCATCGGCGTGGTAACTCCGATTTCGGCGGGGTTGGGTTACATCAATCTCAGCTCGGCATTGATCTGGCCAGCGGCCATTTCGCTGGCGCTGATGTCGGGGATTTCGGTCTTGCAGGGCGTGGTCTACGACTTCTACGCCCTGTTGACCCGCAGGCGGGATCCGGCGCGCGATGCTTTGGCTCCGACCTTGATCGGCTTTGGCCTTGCGATCGGGTCGTTGCCGGTCTTCGCGATCGTCTGGGGGGTCCGGCCAGCCACGTTGGGGGAATGGTGGCAAGCCTTCCTGCGGGGCTTCCGGGTGGGCGAGGCGCGGATATCCCCGGAAAACTTCCTGACCTTCGTGGTGGTCTTCGCGATCGGCTACACCGTGGTGCGGATCGTCAAGAACGTGTTACGGACCTCGGTGCTGCCCAAGACCCGCCTGGATACGGGCGGCACGAACGCGATCATTTCGGGCACGGGCTATATCGGGATCACCCTGGCCGCCCTGCTGGCCATCACGACGGCGGGGATCGACCTAAGCGGTCTGGCCATCGTCGCCGGTGCCCTGTCGGTCGGCGTGGGCTTCGGTCTGCAGACCATCGTGCAGAATTTCGTGTCGGGCATCATCCTGCTGATCGAGCGGCCGATCAAGATCGGCGACTGGATCAACGTGAATGGGACAGAGGGCTTCGTACGCCAGATCTCGGTCCGGTCGACTCGGATCGAGACGTTCGACCGCCAAGATGTCATCGTGCCCAATGCCGATCTGATCGCGGGGACGGTGACGAACTACACGTTGGCCAATTCGGCCGGGCGGGTCGTGATCCAACTGGGCGTCGCCTATGGCAGCGACACAAGAAAGGTCGAGGCCGTCTTGCAGGAGGTGGCCGAGGCGCATCCCATGTTCATTCTCAATCCCAAGCCGCTGATCACCTTCGACGGGTTCGGCGCGGACAGCTTGAACTTCACCGTGCGGGTGGTGCTGCGGGACATCCTGTTCAAGGTGGTCGTCACGTCGGAGTTGAACCACGCCATCGCCGAGCGTTTCGCCGAGGAAGGGTTTGAAATCCCGTTCGCGCAGCGCGACATCTGGATCCGAAACCCCGAGGCGCTGCACGCCAGGCCGGAGACCCCATGACGACACTTCTGTTTCGCAACGATCCTTATCTGAAGACGGCCGCTGGGATGGTCGTGGACCTGACCCCTGAAGGCGGGATCGTGCCCGACGCGTCTATCTTTTATCCGCGCGGCGGCGGGCAGCCGGGCGATAGCGGGCGGGTTTTCTGGGAAGGTGGAGACTGCGAGATCGCGTCGACCGTCAAGGCGCCCGAGGGGGAGGGCGTGGTCCTGGTGCCGGCCGAGGCCGCGCCTTTGCCGCCCAAGGGGGCTGCCATCGAAATGGCGCTGGATTGGGACCGGCGCCACCGCTTCATGCGCATGCATACGGCGTTGCATCTGTTGTCGGTTGTGGTGCCGTTGCCGGTGACGGGCGGTCAGATCGGGGTCGATAAAAGCCGCTTGGATTTTGACATGCCCGACGTGATCCATGATCGGGAGTATATCCAGGCCAAGCTGGGGCAACTGATTGATGGCGACCATCCCGTGTCCGAGGATTGGATCGACGAGGCGGAGCTAGCGGCAAACCCATCGCTTGTGAAGACCTTGTCGGTGCAGCCGCCGCGCGGCGCGGGGCGCATCCGGCTGGTGCGGATCGGCGCGTCCGAGTCGCCGGTCGATCTGCAACCCTGCGGCGGGACCCATGTGCGCTCGACCGCCGAGATCGGGCGGGTCCGCGTGGGCAAGATCGAGAACAAAGGCCGGTCGAACCGCCGGATTTCGATCACCCTGGATGAGTGATCGGGGATCTGCGATGTCTTAGATCGCCCGCAGGGCGGCTTCGGCTAGACCGCGTTCGAGCGGGGTGGCGACGCTTCCGCCCAGGCGGACTTGGTCGTCGATCTGTCGCTTGAGGGTACGCAGTTTGGTTCGATCGTCCGACGACAGGCCCAGGGCCAGGCGGAAGAGGCGCAGCAGCAGCGGCCAGCTATCGTAGTTTTCGGCGATCAGGCTGTCGATATCCGCTTCGACCGCGTCGCCCAGCTTCGGCGCCGCGTCGTCCCAGTCGGGCCGCAGGGCGCGTCCTTCCACATGGGCGAGCAGACGCAGCATGACCATGGCCATCCCCGCCAGAAGCCGCGCGCGAAGAGTGGCTTCGTGATCGGGCGCGTCCTGATCTTCGTCGTTCAGGATTGTGTTGGCGCCGAACAGAGCCTTCTGCCCGAAGCGATCCGCATCCTCAAAGTCGCTATCTCGCAGGGCTTCGCCATCCTGGCGGTCGCTGAGGAGGGCGATGACGTGGAGCATGGCGATCTCGGCTTGGCTGCGGGCGGTCGCGACGAAATCGGTTGTTTGTTCGGCCCGTTCCAAGGCCATTTTCTGCCGCATGAGGGCGCGGCCTCGGCTCATTGCTGGCCGCATGTCGGTAAGCGCGTCGGTGCTCGTGTCGGGCGCGAACAGGGCGACGCGGCGGCCCGCCCCGATGGTCCACAGCGCCTCGGCTTCGAGCCGTTTCAGGTAGACGCTTTCGGGCGAATTGTCTTCGGCCACCGCGGCGCGGTCCCGGATCAGTGAAAAGGCCGTGCGGGCGAAGCTGGCGGCATTGGCCCAGAAGCCCATCTGCAAGGCCACGGTCGCCACGGCCAGGGTGCGCTCGGCGACGACGCCGCTTTTGTCGTTGTCGATAAAGGCCATCAGGCGGGGTTCGACGCTTTGGGGCCCTTCGGTTCGGGCGAGTTGGAGGATCGCCTGTAAGGCGTCGTTATCCTCGGCGCTGAGGTAGAGATGGGGGCGTGCGGCGCGGGCGACTTCGACCAAGCGGCGCATCACCGAGGGCGTGTTGCCCAACATCAGATTGGTCGAGAGCCGGAGGTTGCCCAAGGCGATGCGCTGGGCGATGGTCTTTTGTTCCTCGGCATAGGACGCGCTGAGCGACCGGCGCAGGCCCGTGGCATGGTTCACGGCAACCAAGCTGTTCCCGATTTCTTCCAGATGCGCGCGGTAATATTCGACCAAGGACTGCGCGCTGACGCCGACAGAATTGTTGATCAGGCGGATCCATTCTTCGGCGATGCTGCGGAATTGCCCGTCGATACCATCCGTCTTGGCGCGGGCGAAGATCCGGCCGAGCCGTTCGGAATACGTGGCCGTCAACGCCGCGCGCTGACGCTCGGTGGATTGGTCGATACCGTTCTTCAAACGGTTCAGGTTGCGAATATAGAGGTCGACCACTTGCAGAACCCGGGGCCAGTCGCCGATATGGATGCTGGGAAAGAAGAAGGTGAAGAGCCCGTCCATGGCGGTTCGGAGCCGCTGCGAGGGCTGCGCGTCCTGCGAGAAGTTTTCGATATCGTAGTAATTGGCCATCGGCACGAATTGATGGATCGACCGAACCAAGCTTTGACGAAGGTCGAACTCCCGCTCCTGTAGCCAATACGAATTGGCCGAGATCATGGCGTTCGAGGTCGTGATCAGGACGAAGCGGTTGTCGAGTTGTTCATCCCGCATCTGCTGGTTCAGCAGCTGAAGCCGGGCCAGCACTTTGGCGTCTACGTCGATGTTCTGATTGCGGGGCGCGTCGTCGCGAGAGGATCGCTTTAGGTCGGCGGATTGATACAATTCTTCCGGATGATAAGATTCGAGGCGCATGCGCCAGTCGGCGATCATCTCGTCGGGCGGGTCTTGATCCAACAGGGTGCGGTCGATCCCCGGCGCCAGGCGCAGGGGGCGGGCTACATCGCCCTCGACCAGATGCAGCAGGTGCAGGGCCTCGTCCACATGTTCGAGATTGTATCTGCGGATCAGGTCGGGCAGCTTGCCATCGAGAACGTGGCGGATGCCCTTGATCGACGCCTCTTGGTTGTCCGATCGGATATGCCGTTGAAGTTCGCGGACAATGGCTCTGGTTTCGGTTTGCAGATCGGCCTGCTTTTCCTCGGACAGGGATACTTTTTGCGCGATGATGTTTTCCATCACCTTCGAGACGCGACCTTGGAATTCAGTCCCGTGTTCCTGGTTGTAGTAGAGCGGAAAGCCGCATTGGCCCGGCAGATTGCCCGAGAAGATGAATTGCGCGGTGATGACGGCGGGCGAAACCCGGTGGAGGCGGGGCATATCGCGGTCTCGATCCGCCCTGGCGTCTTCGGTGACCTCGCGGATGACGCGGTTCAACGGATTGGCGGCGCTGTGTTCGCGGGCCGCGCGGAAGTAGAAGAAGAAAACGTTGGCGTCAGCCAGATAGGTGATCTGCGAGGCCGGGCCGTCGTCTTCGGCCTGGTCCTGCATCTCTTGTGTATCGCTGAGGCTGGTTTCCTGGGCGATCCGGAAGCGGATGACTTCCGATAGATAATCTAGTTGAAGCTGTCTTCGACCGGCGACGTCTTCGGCCGCGACGTTCATGTCAGGCGTTCCGCAATTGTGCGACCAGATCGGCCGACAATAGCTCGCTGTCTTGACGCAATCCCATCGGCAAGAAGCTCTCGCCGGCCTCGGCGAGGGTTTCTTGCAGATCGCTGGATATCTCGGGGGTTTGGCCGGAGCGGCGGACCATGTCCGAAAATTTGCGGTCCGGCTGTGGAACCAAGCGCCGCAGATTGCCGATGAGCCGCTTTGCTAAGGTCTCAAATGGACCAACGCGGGCGGCGTTCTGAACGGCGGCGGTGACGACCCAGCCGACATTGTTGCGGAAGATCGGATCTTCCCAGGCCGCGCGGATCTGACGTTTCTGGTCGGACAATTCGCGGCGTTCGCCGCTGCCGATCACGGCGGTGGTGATCTCGGCGACGCGGGTCATGCCGCTATCCTCGAAGGCGTTGCAGGCGCGGGTGACCAAGGTCTCCAAGGGGCCGAAGACGCCGCCATCGGCGTCGGGCCCGACCGCCTCGTTGATTTGTTGGGCCATGCTTTCGCTGGCCGCGTCCAATTCGGTGTTGGTCTTGCGCAGGCTCGCGCGCGCATCCTCGATCTGGGTGCGCAGTTCTTCGGCGACGGGCCGACCGGTCTTTTTCAGCCGCTGCCAGCCGGTCTCTGCCCGGCCGATCAGATCGTCGACCCGTTGGGCCACGAACCGCTTGGTGATGTCTTCGCTCGGCGTGTCCGCCAGCCCGTCCAGCAACTCGAGCGCATATTGCATCGTCGGAAGCGTCTTGACGACCTGCTGATGCCCCACTTCGGCGGCGGTGCGGTCCGCGAAATGCGACCGTAGAATGCTGGCATGTGGTTCGGAGATCGACAGTATCTCGCGCGGCCGCCCACCACTGGCATGGGCGGTTTCCAGACCTTCGATCTGGAATAGATCGGGGGCTTTGCCTTTGATTTGATGGATGTACTTTCTAATGTTGTTGATCGACTTGCCGGTCAGGTCCGCCAGGTCCTGGTTGGTGAAATCGTCTTCGCCCACCGCCGCTTGTAGGACGCGGGCTTCGCCGTCGGTGAAGATGCCAACATCCAGCCCGCCAGCGGCTGGACCGGCTGCGCCGCCTTCCAAGCTGTCTTGACTGTCCGTCTCCATATCGTTGTCTTCCCCGAGATATGTTACATTACTATTCGTTGGTAACGTAATATAACATCAGGTCATCGAAATCAAGCCTTTACGCCACGCCATGACGATGGTCGTGAACAACCTTCTTGAGCTGGCTGACTTTGCGTTCGTTGAAGGGATTTCTGGATAGGCTGTTCAAAATATTGATGAATTTTCCGAATTCACCAGGCGGAGCTTGATCGTAGGTGGCGAAGCGACGGTCCGCATCCCGAAAATCATTGTTGAGCTTCTCGAAAAGCCACCAGAACGTGTCCTCGCGCTCGTCTTCGTTCAAATTCGCCAGATTGAGCGCGATCACCAGGCGTCGGGCCCAGCTCTCGCCATTTCGGACTGCACAGAGACGCCGGATCGGGCGCGTTTTCATATTCACCTGCTCTAGCAGTTTGGGGGCGGTGGAATGGTTGCTGATGGCCGCTTCCGCGAAGCGCCTCAGCAATTTGAAGAGTTCATGTCCTTTCGCGATATCCTGGGGGTTATGGACGTTCCCCCCGTCGACGCTGCTTGTGTCGGCGTGGAGACGGCGACGTTCCCGGACCGGGGCCTGATAGATGTCCGACGGGACCAGTTCCGAGCTTTCCTCCATCAGAATCTGGTCAAGGCCGCTGAAGACCGCCGCTTCGACCAGACCTTCGGAAAAGGTGGGACAGCGCAACTCGCCCATTGGGGCTGAACTGAGCCCCCATTGTTGCAGCGCATGAATGCCAAGCTCGTGGACGGCGACATAGAGCAGGGCCGCCGCTGTTTCGTCGGTGTAATCGTGGGGCAGGGCAAATCTCACCTGCACCGTCCGGGTATTCTGGTCCAGGCCGGGTCGGCGCATCCTGGCAGGGCCGCTTCGCAGCGTATCGCCGTTCACCACATTGCCGGTCGGAGGGATGAAATCCACCCGGACGACAACGCTGAGGTCCTTCAGGAAGGGCTGGTAGATTTCCTCGACGATGACGCGGGCGAACTCGATGTCGCGTGCCAGCAGCCTTTGGCAGGTCGGCACCGCGTCTAGTCCATCCATGACGAAACTATAACCCGAGTTGGTCATTACCGACCGTTCCGCCGAGCAGACGGGGCAGTCGCATTTCGCGTTTACGGGAAAGCTGCGATTGAAAGCTTCGATCCGGGTGTCGAATGTTTCGACGCCGTCTTCCGTCTGCGGGTCATGGGGGTCTTGGGCCTTGCATTCGATCAGGCGGCGGGCGCTTCGGGTCATCTCCGGCAATTGGTCTTCTAAGTTCTTCAGGGTGCCTTCGACATCCACCGGCTGGCCGCGGCCATTCCGGGGAAACTCCCGCAAGATGTCGGCGGCCAGTTTCCGAAGCCGGTCGGATCCTTCGGTCCCAAGGGCGCGCTTCTGAGTCTTGGCGCGGCGTTCCAAATGAACCGCAATGCTTGCACAGGCCTGGAAATAGGCCCGTTCCGAAGCCTTCAGCCCCCCGTAGTCCAACAAGATTTTGGGCGGGGTTGGCGTTGATTTACGGGCTTTCCGGACCATCGGCGTCCACTGGCTGATCGCCGCCCTCGGTGCGAATATCCGTCAGGCCCGGCCCGCGCCGGTCTTTCAATTTGTCTTTCACGTATTCCCACAATTCCTTCACTGCCAAGCCGGTAACTGCTCCCACCCCGGCCTTGGCGATCCAGACAGCAACTGTACTGGCTCCAATGACGAGAGCAGACTTAGCCGTCTGCTCTATCCGGATCAGGTCTTCCTGACCCGCCAAGGCGCGTACGCCTGGAGAGAGGTTGGGATCGTCTTGGGCGGCGGTCAGGATGTCGAGGATATCGTCATGTAGATCGGCGCCCGTAACCGCGCTGACATGGTCGATTTCCCCTAATTTGAGGTCAGAATCATCGTCAGTCATATCCGCTCCGGAATAATCACTTACCAATAATTTCTATGTGGCCGCGATCTTTGCGGAACAGGTTGAGTCGGACAAGCTGAAAAACCGGGCAGATGACGAATATGGGATCCGCCGACGCCATTCGGAGCGGTCGCAATTGTTTACTGGAACAGAAGAGGAATAAAAGGAGATCCGAAAGACTCGCGAAGCCAGTATTCAATCCCGTTGGGCAAAAAGAGGGCCCGTCAATTCCGATCCATTTGTTGTTCAGTCAGTCATCCCGCATCTCTCGGTCCAGCACCGTCAAGTATGGCGTGACGGGCCGATGCGGCGGAGCCTGACGCTACACCCCGCGACGCCTGAGCAGGGCCCAGACCCGGAGATCGGCGATCACCTTCGCGGTCGCCGCAAGCGCCAAGGCGCAAAGGGCGATCTTGGACGCGGTTTCCATCGTGCCCTGGATCAGGACGGCATGTATGACACTGCCGACCACGACGATCGCGGCCAGGGCCGTATGGGCCAGGCGCCAAAGGCGGGGTCCGATCCGGCGACGACGATAGAGCGTGGCGAGGATCGCGATCACGAAGACTGCCCACATCGCCAGGACACCCCAGACCGAGAACGGCGTCGGCGAGACGAAGAGGAGGGCATCGACCACGTCTGGCGGGCTGGTGATCCACAAGGCCGCAACATGGATGACGATAGCGACCACGAGGGCGAAACCCAGCACGCGGTGGACGCGCCGCCCGCGCGCACCTGGCAGGCCGGGCAGGTACCCCCCGGCCAGAAGCGGCTGCACGAGCAGAAGGGCCATGGCGAGCACCCCGGCGAAACCGGCTGCGATATAGACCGGGTCGCGCCAGGCCAGCAGGGGGCTGGCCGCCGCCGCGACCAGGGGCACGGCGATGGCGGCCGCCAGTAGGGCCCAGATCAGGATCCGCCGGACCCGGATCATACCGGTCAGACCGGTTGTAGGACGAAGTCGGCGTGCAACGTGGTGTCGCGCGCACTTTGCATGACGGGGCGGAGGAAGACCGTCTCGAAGTCGCCGCTGTCATAGGCTAGGTGGGCATGGGGTTGGCCGAAGGCCGGAACGATCTGAGGCATTTCCAGGCGGAAGGCGCCATCGGCATCGGTCAGCGTGGCCCCATGGCTTTGGGGATCGCGTTCGTGGCCTTCTGTGGTGTGGGCCCATATCTGGATGCGTTGACCGGGCAGCGGGGCGCCGTCGCCCGCGCGCCGGACGGTCCCGGTCATCCAGAAGCCGCCCGCGCCGATCCGCTGCACGATGGGGGCGCCGGGGCGGTAATTATTCGATCCGCCTCGCATCGTGGGGGTCGGCGCAATGCCCTGGGCTCGGGCGGGCACGGCGAGGCCCGAGAGGCCGGTTGCCAAAACGGCGCCGGTGGTGAGCAGGGCGCGGCGGGTGAATGCGTGGCTGGGCATATCGATCTCTCCTGTCGGATTTGCGAGCGTCCGGATCGGGGCGGACATGATTGACGGTCCAGGCGGTGGGCCATGTGCGTCGGCGATGTTTTGAACAGCTAGGAACCCACCGCCGCACGGTAAATTGCTGCGCACAGCTTCGTGAACGGGGCCGCGGTGGATCGCCGCTTCGCACGGCGTTGCGCCGCCGTTCGAGGCATGTCGGCCTGGCAGAGATCTTCGCTGCAACGACCGGGGCAGGATTGCGAGGGGACCGATCTTTATGACATCTGCCCGATTGTCATCGCCCAAGATGCCGTCAGCCGCCCGAGGAGGAGACCATGGCCAACCCTCTGTTTGACAGGCTGTTCGGCTGCCATGCGGGTCGGGGCGATCCGTTCCTGCATCTGCCCGGCGGTGGGGTCGTCTCCTATGCGACGTTCTTGACGCTATCCGCGCGGCTTGCCCAGGCGCTGTCGGCGGCGGGTTTGGTCGCCGGCGATCGGCTGGCTGCGCAGGTGGCCAAGTCGCCCGAGGCCCTGGCGCTTTATGCCGCTTGCGTGCGAACCGGCGTGATCTTCCTTCCGCTGAACACCGCCTATACGGAAACCGAGTTGGACTACTTCATCCGCGACAGCGGTGCGCGGCTGGTGGTCTGCGATCCGTCGCGGGCCGGAAAGTTGGCCGCCATCGCCGAGGATCTGGGCGCCGCCTTGCTGACTCTGGATGCGAAGGGTGGCGGCAGTTTGATCGACGCGGCGGCGGGAGCCTCGGAAGATCACGATCCAGTATCCCGGGATGGCGGGGACCTGGCGGCGTTTCTCTATACGTCCGGGACGACGGGACGCTCGAAAGGGGCGATGCTGACCCAGGACAACTTGCTGTCGAACGCGCTGACCTTGGCGGCACTTTGGCGCTTCACGGCAGACGATGTGCTGCTGCACGCGCTGCCGATCTTCCATACGCATGGGCTGTTCGTCGCGACGAACATCGCCCTGGCGACCGGCGGGTCGATGATCTTCCTGCCGGGGTTTGACCGCGATGCGGTGATCGCCGAAATGCCGCGCGCCACGGCCATGATGGGGGTTCCGACCTTCTATACCCGTCTTCTGGACGATGCCCGCTTCGATCGGGATTTGACCGCTCATATGCGTCTGTTCATCTCGGGTTCGGCCCCGATGCTG
>JBCDCW010000060.1:0-16011 GCA_039180995.1 Pseudomonadota bacterium | reverse complement strand
CGGAAATACCTCGGGGAGCGCGAGGGGAGACCCCTCGCTCCTATCCTCTCAACAGGCGCGGGCATCGAACATTTAAGATCCCGTGACCAAAACCGTACATACGTACGTCTGTACGGGGGGTGTACAGGGGGGGCACGGTTGGCACCCCCGAACGGCCCCTGTCCCGGCATCGACATCGCCGCTACACGACCTGTCCCACAGCCCGACCCGAAAACAGGCAGCCGCCCAGGAATGTTCCTTCCAGCGCATTCCATCCGTGATACCCGCCGCCGCCGAAGCCCGCCGCTTCCCCGCAGGCGAACAGCCCCGGCACCGGCGCGCCGTCGGCGCCCAGCATTCGCCCCTCCAGATCGGTCACCAGCCCGCCCAATGTCTTCCGTGTCAAGACGTTCAGCCGCACCGCCACCATGGGCCCATGCCTCGGATCCGTCAGCCGATGGGGCTTGGCCGTGCGCATCAGCCGGTCGCCGCGATGGTTGCGCATCGCGTGGATCGCCATCACCTGCGCATCCTTCGCGAACGGGTTGTCCATCTGCCCGTCCCGCGCCGCGACCTCGCCCCGGACCCGCTCGGCGTCCAGCAGATCGCCGCCGCCGACTTGGGCCATGCCCCGGATCAGGCCGTCCAGATCAGGGGCGACCACGAAGTCCTCCCCCTTCTCCTTGAACGCCTCCACCGCCGGGGTCGCGGCCTTGTTCAACAGCCGCTCGCGCACAACACGCAGCCAGCTTTTCTCAGCAAAATCAGAATTCTGCTCCGACCCGGATAACGCGAATTCCTTCTTCACGATGGTCGAGGTCGTCACGAACCAACTATGCGCCTGCCCGGTTGCCAGGATCGCCTTCAGCGTCGACATCGTGTCGAAGCCCGGCAGACAAGGCGCGGGCAACCGCCGACCCGTCGCATCCAGCCAGAGCGAGGACGGGCCGGGCAAAATCCGGATCCCATGGTGCGGCCAGATCGGGTCCCAATTGGCCACGCCTTCGGTGTAATGCCACATGCGGTCGGCGTTGATCACATGGCCGCCCGCCGTCTCGGCCACGCCGATCATTCGGCCGTCGACATGGGCCGGAACGCCGGACAACATGCGCGCCGGCGGCTCGCCCATCCGGTCGCGGGGCCAGTTCTTGCGGACCATCTCGAAATTCCCGCCGATCCCGCCCGAGGCGACGATGACGGCGTCAGCGGAAAAGGCGAAATCGGAGGTGACATCGCGATTGGTCGGCGCGCCTTGGGGCGCATCATCGTCGGCCAGCACCTCGCCGGCAACGCCGGTGGCGGCGCCGCTGGTCGTGACGATGCGGGAAACGCGGTGGCGGAAGCGGAAGCGGAGCTTCCCCGCTTTCTCATGCGCCAGGGCGCGGTCAACGAAGGGCGCGATCACGCCGGGACCGACGCCCCAGGTCAGGTGGAAGCGGGGCACCGAGTTGCCATGGCCGCCCGCGAAGCCACCGCCCCGTTCGGCCCAGCCAACGATGGGAAACCAGCGCATGCCGAGGCCGTGCAGCCAAGCGCGCATCTCGCCCGCGGCGAAGTCGACATAGGCCTCGGCCCAGCGACGGGGCCAGGCATCTTCGGGCCGGTCGAAGGCGGCCGACCCCATCCAATCGGCGATCGCCAAGTCGCGGTTGTCACGGATGCCCATCCGCCGCTGTTCGGGCGTGTCGACCATGAAGAGCCCGCCGAGGGACCAGAAGGCCTGGGCGCCCAGATTCTGCCGCCCCTCCTGGTCGACGATCAAGACCGACCGGCCCCGATCCGCCGCCTCGACGGCGGCCACCAGGCCCGACAGGCCCGCACCCACCACGATGATATCTGCGTCTGCCATAATGCGCCCTCCCTGTGGTCAGGACGCGCAGAAAGGGACGCGATGGCAAGTGCGCCGTCGCGTCCCATGTGGAAGTGGTGAGAGATCAGCGGGTCAAGTAGCCGCCATTGACAAAGACCGTCTGACCGTTGGTCCACTGCCCTTCCGGCAGGGCCAGGCTGGCGACGGCGGGGACCACGTCGGCGACGGTGCCCAAGCGCCCTTCGGTCGACAAGCCCGAGGCATAGGCAACCGTTTGGGGCGTCTCGGCGGCGTGGAAGAACGGCGTGTCGATGGGGCCCGGCGCCACGTTGTTGACCGTGATCCGGCGGTCGCCCAATTCCTTGGCCAGCATCCGCGTGAACTCCTCGACCGGGGCTTTGGTGCCGCCATAGGCGGCGTAGCCCGGCGCCGCGCCCGCCGTCAGGGACGTGCCCACGGCGATGATCCGGCCGCCATCGCGCAGCCGACGGGCCGCTTCGCGCATGGCGTAGAACGTGGTCTTGGTGTTGTCGTTCAAGAGGCGCTCGAACTCGGCATCGGTGAACTCGGCCAAGGGCTTCTTGATGATGGCTCCCGCCGTATGGACCAGGATGTCCACGCCGCCGAATTCGCTCTCGGCCAGATCGAAGAGCGCGGTGACGTTCGCGCTGTCGCCCAGATCGCCGTGGATGATCGCGGCACGGCGGCCGGTGGCGCGGACCAGGTTGGCGGTCTCTTCGGCCTCGGCCCGGCTCTCGGGACGGTGGTGGTGCACGACCACGTCGGCGCCCATCTGGGCCAGCCGCTCGGCAAAGCCCCGGCCGAGATTGGCACGGGCGCCGGTGACGATGGCCACCTTGCCGGCAAGCGGTGGGGTATCGGTCGCCTGGGCGCGGGCAGCGGTGCCGACGGCGGCGGCGCCGGCCGCGGCGAGGCCCAGGTTGCGGATCATGCTGCGGCGGGAAGGGTTCTGGATGTCGGTCATCGGGTCGATCCTTTCGGGGTTTCGTGTGGGGTCAGGTCTGTTCAGTCGGTCATTAGGGTCTGCAACTCGGCCATGCGCTCGGGCGGCAGCTTGGTATTCTCCTGACCGCCGATCGGAGCGATGGCGGTGCCTGCGGTCAGGGCGGCGACGGAGAGGAGGGCGAGGATCGTGTGGGTCATCTAGGGTCTCCTGGGTCGGTGTTTGGACTGTTCTGCGTTTCGATGATTGGGATATGGACCATGCGCTGAGCATCCTGTATTCACGCAATGCACCGATCAGAATTGCGGAAATCGCATCAATGGACGACGATTCCCTGTTCCTGGCCGTGATCGACGGCGGCAGCTTCCGGTCCGCCGCCAATGCCGCCGGGCTGGATCCGAGCCGGGTCAGCCGCCGGATCGCATCGCTGGAGGAGCGGCTGGGTGTGAAGCTGCTCAACCGGACGACGCGGGCCTCGTCACCGACCGAGGCGGGCGCGCGCTATGCCGAGGGGGTGCGGCGTCTGTCGGAGGCGCGGGCCGCCCTTCTGGCAGACGTGACCGGCGGACAGGACACGCCGCGCGGACGGCTGCGCGTCGCGGCGCCGGTTGATTTCGGGGCGCGCTTCGTGGCGCCCGTCGCGGCCGAGATGTCGGCCGCCTATCCGGACCTGTCGGTCGATCTGCGCTTGGGCTCGGGCTTTGCGGACTTGCTGGCCGAAGGGATCGACGTAGCGATCCGCATCGGCACCCTGGCCGATAGTGGGCTGACGGCGCGCCGCGTGGGCCTGTCGCGCCGGGCCTTGGTGGCGGCGCCCGAGATTGCGGCGCGGGTGCACATACCGGAAGACCTGGCGCAGGTGCCGCATGTCTCGTACCGGCCGGGGTTGGCCGAGGTGACGGTGAGCTTCGCGTTGGACGGCAAGGAGCACCGCATCCTGCAACCCAGCCGCCTCGGCGTGAATTCCATGTCGGCCGTCCGCACCATGGTGGTCGCGGGGCACGGCATGCATCTGGGGCCGGACTGGGCCTTCGGGGACGACATCGCGGCGGGGCGATTGGTCCGACTGTTTCCGCAGGCCGCGTTCAAGGCCTTCCCGATCCGCGCCGTCTGGTCGCCGACGCCGTTCCAACCCGCCGCCCCGCGCGCCTTCGTGGCGGCCATGGGGACGGCGCTGGCGGCGGCGGGGATGTCTTAAGACGCTCCTACTGCATGACCCCGGCCAGGTAGCCGTCGCGAGCAACAAGCGGGGTGCCAGTTCCATCTAGGACCTGGCCGCCATTGACCAGCACCCGACCGTCATTGGCCTGGCTCAGCGTGTTGTTACCCGCCGGATGTCCGACGGCAACGACGCGAGTGGGGTTGCGCGCGATGTCGAAGATTTCGGCATCGACCAACCGGCCCGAGGCGTTGAAGGCCATGGCGACGTTGAGGGCGGCGATCTCCGTATTCAGTTGCGGTTGCACATAGACGACCAGTTGGTTGTTGACCCCCTGGCGCGGCCCACCCCCGAAGCAGATGAAGTAGTTGCGGCCGAACCGACCGGAGGCCTGATTGATGAACGTGCGGTAATTGGTGTCGCCTGCGAACTGGGCGTCGAGCGCGGCTGCGATGTCCCGGTCAGTCCAGTTCAACCGCTCGTCCCCTTGAACGTTGTGAAGACGCATGGTCGTGCGGAATTCCAGGCGGCCGTTTCGCGTCCGGCGGTTTTCGAAACAGGTGGCCAGGGCGGCGCCGTTGTCCGCGAAGGCGAAGAAGTCGCGGGTGGGGGTTCCGACGGAGCCCAGATCGTGGACCGTCGAGGCTTGGTTGGCGTTGTTGCGGTCCAGGATACCGTAGCGCAGTTCGTTCTGGGGCGTGACGTAGGCGACGGTGCCTTGGCAGGCGGACAACAGGAGGACGAGGCCAGGAAGGATGAAGCGGAGCATCGTGAAAGTCTCTCTGAAACAGGTAATAGGCTCAGGCTGTCTTGTGCGACGTGGCATGGCAAGAGAAGAGTTGAGCGCGTAGCGGGGGGACGCGCGATGGAGGGGCAGCGTCGCAATCGGGGGCCGGGGCGTCGCGCCCGATTGGACCGAGCCCCGGCGATCGCGCACAACATCCGGATCGGCGAATGGGACGCGCGAGAGGGATGGCCATGAAGACGCAGGTGAAAGCACTGGTGGTGGGCGGCGGCGCCGTCGGTACAGGGATCGCCTATCATCTGGCCAAGGCGGGCTGGGACACGATGTTGTTGGAGCGGGATGAGCTGACCTCGGGCTCCACCTGGCATGCGGCGGGGCTGCTGCCGCTGTTCAACATGGGCTATGCGACCAGCCACATCCACGATTATTCCGTGAAATTCTACAAGGGGTTGGAGGCGGAGACCGGGCTGAACCCCGGATTCAGCGTCGTCGGCAACCTGCGGATGGCGCAGACGCAGGACCGCATGGACGAGTACGCGCTCTATGCCGCGACGGCCGAGACGGTGGGGATCCCCCATGAATGGCTGGATCCGGGCGAGATCAAGGATCGCTATCCGCTGGTGCGAACCGAGGATTTGGTGGGCGCGATCCTGCATCCCACCGATGGGTACATCAATCCGGCCGATGTCACGATGGCCATGGCCAAGGGCGCGCGCCAACACGGGGCGGTGATCGAGCGGCGATGGCAGGTGGATGGGTTCGCCTGGACCGGGGACCATTGGGACGTGACGGTGACGAAGATGGCCGAGAAGGGCGGGAACTTGGTTCCAACCGACGAGGTCGCCGTGATCGAAGCCGAGCATGTGGTCACCGCCACCGGCAACCACGCGCCCCGGACGGCGCGGCTTTTGGGGATCAAGACGCCGGCGGTGGTGGTCGAGCACCAGTATATCGTGACGGAGCCCGATCCCGCGTTGCAGGCTTGGCGCAAGGACAATCCGCAGCATCCCGTCCTGCGGGATGCCGACGCGAAGTGGTATGTGCGAGAGGAGCGAGGCGGGTGGATCTTGGGGCCCTATGAGAAGAACGCCCCCGCCCGCTTTCCCTATGGCGTGCCCGACAGCTTCCGGGCGGACCTGTTCCCGCTGGACCTGGAGCGGATCGAAGCGGAATACATGTCCTTCATCCACCGCATTCCAACGTCGGAGACCTGCGGGCTGAAAGACGATTTCAACGGGCCGATTTGCTACACGCCGGATGGGAACCCGCTGGTCGGGCCCGCGCCGGGGCTGCGGAATATGTGGCTGGCCGAAGGGTTCTCGTTCGGGATCACGGCGGCGGGTGGCACGGGGCATTACCTGGCACAGATGATGGTCGAGGGTGAGGCGGAGATCGACATGGCGTCGCTGGATCCCAAGCGCTTCGGCGATTGGATGACGACTGAATATGCCTGCCGGAAGAACGAGGAGGCTTATGACCACGTCTTCATCCTGCACCACCCGGACGAGGAGCGCCCGGCCGCGCGACCTTTAAAGGTCGCGCCCTGCTACGATCGGATGAAGGCGCGCGGGGCGCAGTTTGGCTGCGTGAATGGGTGG
Organism: Pseudomonadota bacterium; assembly: GCA_039180995.1. Classification (GTDB taxonomy): domain Bacteria; phylum Pseudomonadota; class Alphaproteobacteria; order Rhodobacterales; family Rhodobacteraceae; genus Jannaschia. Next base: position 9,756 of record JBCDCW010000060.1, on the reverse strand, counting down.
GAACGGCCAAATTACTTCGGCCCTTTGGATGCGCCAGACAGTTTCGACCATAACAGCCGCAGCTTCCGGCGCGGGGCCTGGTGGCCCCATGCGGTGGAGGAGGCGACTGCAATCCGGCAGGGCGTGGGCCTGATCGACGCCACGGCCTTCGCCAAGCACCGCCTAACCGGACCGGGGGCGGCCGGGTTCCTGGATTGGTTCACGACGAACAAGCTGCCAAAGGTGGGGCGGATCAACCTGACCTATGCGCTGACCGACGCAGGCACCACGCGGACGGAGTATACCATCGTGCGGCAGGGGCAGGATGACTTCTATCTGGTCTCGGCCGGGGCGTGGGAGGCGTATGACGAGGATTATCTCCACAAGGCGATCAGGGACGCCGAAGACCGGTTCGGGCGGATCAACGCGGAGAACGTCACGGGCACCACTGGCGTCTTCGCGTTGGCGGGCCCTCGCTCTCGCGAGGTGCTCGCCGCGCTCATCCGCGACGCCGCGCCCGGGACGGCGTTCGGGAATAAGCGGTTCCCGTGGCTGTCGGCGCGACAAATCGAGTTGATGATGTGCCCGGTGAGCGCCATCCGCGTCGCCTATACCGGTGAGCTGGGCTGGGAGTTGCATCATCCGATGGAGATGCAGACCTATCTGTTCGACCGGCTGATGGAGGTCGGCGCCCCCCTAGGCCTAAAGCTGGTGGGCGCGCGGGCGCAGAATTGGCTGCGGCAAGAGAAATCCTATCGGGCCTTCGGCACCGAATTGGGGCGGGATGCAACACCGCTGGAGGCAGGGTTGCATCGGTTCGTGGATATGTCGAAGGATTTTCGGGGCAAGGCCGCAATGGAAGCGCTTGGTATCCGGTCGAAATGCGTGACGGTGCTGGTCGATGGCCCCGGGGATGCCGATCCCTGGGGTCGCGAGGCGCTGTATGCAGGTGATGAACGGGTCGGGCGTCTGACCTCGGGCGGGTATTCCGTGGCCTTTGGGAAGAGCATCGGGATGGGCTATGTCCGGCCCGATCTGGCCGCACCGGGGACCAAGCTGAAGGCGAGGATGCAGCGGCAGCTGTGGGATGCGGTGGTCACCGAGGACAGCCCCTACGATCCGCAAAACGCGCGCATCCGGGCGGATGGGTAGGCGCCTGATCCTGCTCGCGGGGCTAACCGCGATAGTCGTAGTGGCCTGGGTCTTCATCGTCCCGCGCGCCGGTGGCGATCTGACGGTCCTTGGCGATGGACGGGCCGCGATCCTGGCGGACGTGGAGCGGACCGGCCTGGTTCCACAATCCGGTCGGATCGTCCCGACCGAGTTGATCCTGCTGCGCCGGATGGAAAACTTGCGCCACATACCGGACGTAGCCCGCCTCTGCCGCGGCGCTTGCGACGCGGCAGTGACGGTGATCCGAGAAATGGGGCCGGGCGGCCTACGCAAGCGGGTCGTGGTCGACCTTGGCCGGTTCGATGGGGCGAAAGCGCTCGATACCGGCGCGGCGCTGCCGGAAGGAATGACCCGGTGCGTCGCGGCGATGGCAATCAGAGAAGCCGAAAGCGTCTTTGCCGGGCCGCCTGGCGGCTGCGTGCCGTCGCACAGGCAACTCTGGCGCCTGCCGTTCGGTCTTTAGCGAGCACTCGCGCTGCACCCCGAACCAGACGCACGGGCGCTGGTCCGCCACGTCCCCAATACCTCTCGATCCAGCGTCGCATGCCAGCGACCGAGCCCTGGTCCAGCGATGACGGACCAGTTCGCAAGTAAGGGACAAACGGTCTGGTCAGTCCAACAAGGACCTGGGGCCGATGCAGATGTCTCAAGCCCGCCGCCAGCGAGGCTATGAAGCCGCGCTCAGGCATTCTCATCCCATGGACCGGAGCAAGGAAGGCCGCTCTACCGCCCTGGCACGGGAAGCCGCGGCAGGGTCGCCACGGGCAAGCCCAGCACCAAGAGGAGGCCGTCCTCCAGGGTGACCGGCACAGTGGCCTGACCGGCATCGTCGGTCAGGCCGCGCAGGCCCGCAGCGATCAGCGGCGCCTGTCCTGCGGGCACAAGGCCGGTGGCAATGGCCTGCTCCAGAAGCGGCTCCCACGCGGTCAGGCGCAGCGCGAAGCTGCCGCGGGGCGTACCGTCCGACATGACCGACATCTCGCCCGAGAGCGTTGCGCGGGCCTCTTGCCACACCAGGTCGGCGCCGCGCAGTTCGAGCCGGTCCAGCCGGGCCGGCGCCCCGGCCCGCACCGCGCGGTCGAAGGTAAGGGTCGCGTCCAGATCGACCGTATCGACGGCACCTTCGAGGCCCGGCGCGACCAGATCCGACAGGTCGATAGCCAAATCGTGGATCGTGACCCCCCCGGCCTGGCGCGTAGCGATCTGCCCGGTCGCCAGCGACAGGTCGCCCACGCGCAGCGCCTCGATCACCAGGGTGGCCCGGTCCAGGGCCGGCGTCGCCGACGGCGTCACCACCAGCGAGGCGCGGAGATCGTCCGAGGTGATGGCGATGTCACCGGTCGTCGGATGGGAAAGCGTCATCTGCGGCGGCGCCACCGCGATCAAATGGTTTGGCCGGTAAGATAGGGCAAAGGCCCGCAGGATCGGTGCCGCCAGCGTCCAGCCGTCGGGTGTGGTGATGCGCGGCGCGTCCAGGGTCAGATCGAAGCGGTTCGGGAACCCCCTGACCGACAAGTCGTCCCGCGCGATCTGCCAGCCCTGAATTTCGGCCGCATCGATCCCCCTTATGGCCGTGGCCTCGGTGCTCCGCGCGCCGACGATCCACCAGCCGCTCCAAAGCGCGGCGGCCGCCACCACGAGTATCAACGCCCATTTCGCCATCGCAAATGCCTTCCCGTCCGCGTGCCGTCCGTCTATCTGGCGGCACGGGAACGGGAAAGGACCGATGATGACAACCGCCCTTGATTTCTGGGTCTTCGGCTATGGATCGCTGGTCTTCAACCCCGGCATGGAGGTGGCCGAGACCCGCCGCGCCACCCTGCATGGCTATCGCCGCCGGTTCTGCATGTGGTCGATCCACCACCGCGGGTCCGAGGCCGATCCCGGCCTGGTCCTGGCGCTGGAATCCCATGCCGGCGCGACCTGCACCGGTCTCGCCATCCGGCCCGCCGATCCCGAACCGGCCCTGGCCAGCTTGCGCGAGCGGGAGCTGATCTCCTCCGCTTATCATGAGACGACGGTGCCCTTGGTGACCGATGATGGCGAGCCGATGGACTCGCTCGCCTACGTGATCGACGTCACGCATCGGCAATATGCCCGCGACTTGTCCCTGGAACAGCAGGCCCGGATCATCGCCGAGGCCCATGGCGGGCGCGGACCGAACCACGAATACCTGACCCAATCCGTTGACGGGCTGGCGAAGCTGGGCGTGCGGGATCCGGAGCTGGATTGGCTGGTCGCGCGGGTGCAACAGATGCGCGCGGCGTCCTGACCCACGACTTGTGAGGCCAAAGGGCCGCAGGTAGCGTGCGTAAAATGGCCCCGGCAGACGGGCCGTGAAGGGGCGCCATGGCACGTCAGTTAGAGACTGAAACCCAGTTTTCCCAGCCGATCCGACAGATCGTCTACATGCTGGCCGTCCTGGGCGCCGTGGGCGCCGGCACCTTCGTGGCCTATCCCCAGGTGGCGCCGATCTTTTCGGCAAATCCATGGCTGAACGGCACGATCATTCTGGTCTTCGTGCTGGGCGTAATCGCCTGTTTCGCGCAGGTCTTCCAACTCTTCTCGTCGGTCTCCTGGATCGAGGGCTTCGCCGAGCGGCGGCTGGGCCACGACATGACGCGGCCGCCCGGCCTGCTGGCGCCGCTGGCGGCGATGCTGCGGGCCCGGTCGCAGCGCAGTCAGATCTCGGCCTCGTCCTCCCGGTCGATCCTGGATTCCGTTGGTGCCCGGATGGAGGAAGCGCGGGATATCACGCGCTATATCGTCAACACACTGATCTTTCTGGGCCTTCTGGGCACGTTCTGGGGCCTGGCCACGACGGTGCCGGCGGTGGTGGACACGATCCGCAACCTGAACCCCGAAGGCGACGAGGCCGGGCTGGCGGTCTTCGGCCGCCTGATCGGGGGGCTGGAAGACCAGTTGGCCGGCATGGGCACGGCCTTCGCATCGTCGCTGCTGGGCTTGGCCGGTTCGCTGGTGGTGGGGTTGCTGGAGCTGTTCGCAGGCCACGGCCAGAACCGCTTCTACCGCGAGATGGAGGATTGGCTGTCGTCGATCACCCGCGTCGGCCTGGTGGGCGACAGCGGCGAAGAGACGATCGACCAGTATTCCCTGGCGGCCGTTCTGGATCATATGAATTACCAGATGGAAACCTTGCAGGACATGTTCCAGAAGGCCGAGGCCGGGCGACTGGCGTCCGATGCGCGGCTGAGCACGCTATCGGAAGCGCTGACCGCCATGGCCCAGCGGATGGAGACGGGGGGCGACGCGGCCGATGCGCTGAACCGGGTGGCCGAAGGGCAGGAACATATCGTCGAGGTCATGCGCGGCAGCAATGGCGGCAGCGACGGGCTGGACGCCGAAAGCCGGATGCGCCTGAGATCCATCGACGTGCAGCTTCTGAAGGTCTTCGAGGAGTTGCAGCAGGGCCGCCAATCGGGCGTCGACGATTTGCGCGGGGACCTGGGCGCGCTGACGCGAACGCTGCGTCAGTTGAACCGCAACGTGCAGGCGCAGGCAGGCGGTTCCCAACAGGGAGACGGCTAGATGGCCTTCGTCCGCCGGTCGGGCCAGCGCTTCACGGCCAATGTCTGGCCGGGCTTCGTGGACGCCATGACGGCGCTGCTTCTGGTCCTGATGTTCGTGCTGTCGATCTTCATGATCGTGCAATTCGTCCTGTCCGAAACCATCGCCACCCAGGACGACGAGCTTGATGAATTGGGCACGCAGGTCGCGTCGTTGGCCGAGGCGCTGGGCCTGGAGCGGCAACGCGCCACGGACCTGGAGGGCGACGTTTCGGCCCTGAGGGCAGAACGGGACGACCAGACGGCGCTGATCGCCACCTTGTCGGCGCAGCGCGACGATCTTACGGCCCGCGTTGCCTCGTTCGAGGAGCAGGTCGCCGGGCTGTTGGCGGACCGGGACCGTCTGACCGCCTCGCTGACGACGACCGAGGGGGAGCGGGACGCGCTGGAGGGCCAGCTGACCACGGCCCAAGGCGAATTGGCTCGGGTCATCGACGAACGCGAGGCGCTGCAACTGGCCCTGGCCTCGGCCAGGGACGAGATCGACAGCCAGGCCGAGGCCGCCCGTCTGGCCGCCGCCCAGCGCGAGGCCATCGAGGCGCTGCTGGCCGAGCAGCGGGCCGAGGCGCAGGCCGCCCAGGCGTCGCTGGCCCAAACGCTGGCAGCGCTGGACGGCGCCGAGACGCGGGTTGCCGCCCTGGAACGCCAGGCCGCCGAGACGGCCCAAGCCCTATCGGAGGAGGAGACCGCGCGGCTGGCCGAGGCGGCGGCGGCGCAAGCGCTGCGGACCCGCCTGGCTGACGCAGAGACCGCCCTGTCGGACGAAGAGGCCACGCGGTTGGCCGAGGCGGCCGCCGCCGAGGCCCTGCGCCAGCGGCTGGCAGAGGCCGATGCCGAATTGACGGCGATGACCCTGGCTCTGGAAGAACAGCGGCGTGAGGCCGAGGAGACCCTGACGTTGCTGGCCGCCACCCAGGCCACGCGCGACGATCTGGACGCGCGCCTGGCCCAGGCGCTGACCGACCTGACCAGCGCGCGCGGTGATGCGACCAACTTAGATGAGCAGCTGGCGCGGACTTTGGCCGATCTGCAAATGGCCCAAGACGAGGCCCAGGCGGATCGCGAAACGCTGCGCGCCCAGATCGCCCGGTTGGAGGCCGAGATCGCCGCGCGCGACGATGCCGCCGCCGATGCCGAAACCGTGCGGCTGCAATTGCAGGCCCGCCTGGATGCGGCCTTGGCCGCCACCGCCGAGGGTGAGGCCGCACAGGCGGACTTGGAGGCGCGGCTGGCCGCGCTGCTGACGGATCTGCAAGCCGCCGAGGCCCAGGGCGTGGACATGGAAGATCGCCTGGCGGCGTCGCTGGCAGCCTTGGGGACAGCCCGGACGGAGGCGGCCGAGACCGAGGCCGATCTGCGCGCCCAGATCGCCGCGCTGGAAGCCGAGCGCGACGCGGACCGGGCCTCGGCCGAGGATGTGCGCGCCGAATTGCAAGCGCGCCTGAACCAGGCCCTGGCCGAGGCCCAGGCGCAGGAAAGCTCGCTGCGCGACCGCCTGGCCGCCGCCCTGGCGGCGCAGTTGCAGGCGGAGGGCGATGCCGACGACGCGCTGAGCCAGGTCGAACGGCAATCCCTGCTGCTGGCCCAAGCGCAGACGCAGCTGTCGCAGATCGACGGCGGTCGGATCGCCGCCCAGCGCGAGGCGGCCGCCCTGAATGCCCAGATCTTGGAATTGCGGGCGCAGTTGAACAGCCTTCAAGGCTTGCTGGACGTGTCTCAGGCCCAGGAAGCCGAGGCTCAGATCCGGATCGACAGCCTGGGCAGCGACCTGAACGCCGCCCTGGCCCGCGCCGCCGCGTCCGAACGGGCCCGCGCCGATCTGGAAGAGGCTGAACGCCGCCGGTTGGAGGCGGAGGCGGAACAATTGGAGCGCTTCCAGTCGCGCTTCTTCCGGCAATTGCGAGACGTGCTGGAAGGCCGCGACGGGGTGGAGGTCGTGGGCGACCGTTTTGTGTTCTCGTCGGAGGTGCTGTTCGACGTGGGCGAAGTCACGCTACAGCCCGAAGGCCGCGCCCAGATCGCCCAGGTGGCGCAGGTCATCCTGGACGTGGCCAACCAGATCCCCGACGGCACCGATTGGGTTCTGCGCGTGGATGGTCACACCGACAACATCCCCGTTACAGCAGGCGGACGCTATGCCGACAATTGGGAGCTGAGCCAGGGTCGCGCCTTGTCGGTGGTCCGTTACATGGTCGAAGAACTGGACGTACCGCCCTTCCGCCTGGCCGCCACGGGGTTCGGAGAATTCCGCCCCGTCGACCCGGCGCCGACCCCCGAAGCGCGGTCGCGCAATCGCCGGATCGAGCTGAAGCTGACGGAGCGATAGGAACCGCGCCTCTTCCGGGCTGTTCGCCCGTCATCGGCTCGGCTCGCGCGACACCGTCGCCTCTCAGCGGCAGAAGGGACCGCTGCGGTAACTCGCCGTGTCGAAATGGAAGTGATCTTGGTGGAACCGGTCGCTTTCCGGACCCAGCACCGTCCCGAACGGCCCGCAGGCGGCCCGCCAGAGATCGCGCAGGATGCGGCCCTCGACCCCGCTTCCCCAATCGCGCAGCACGTTCAGGTCGGACCCGTCCGCCAGGCGGATCGCCGAGATGTCGATGGCGCGCCCCTTGCCGTGTTCGCTGATCCGGGCGCCGGGTTGATTGTTGCGTGTGCGGCAGGCATAGCCCGCCGCCACCTGCAATTCGACGGCCCCACCGCCGCGGCGCCCCACATTGGGAATGACGCCGTCGCGCACCCAATCGTCCAGCGCGCGGGCCGTGCCGCAGTCCATCCGCGCCGGACGGCTGAGCCCCAGGCCGGACGCCGATGTGATCCGCACCGCCTCGGGGATGCCGCAAGCGCCCCGCCCCTCGACCGGCGCGATGATCTCGCCGCGCAAGGATGCCCGCCCGCAAATGCCTGGACCTTGGTCGTCCAGCGGCCGGGGACGGGCCCCCGATGCCAGGATCAGCAGATCGTCGGGCCGCAGGGCGGGCCGGGTCGATTGAACCAGCAGGCCCGCCCGATCGACCACCGGCAGCGGATCGCGCAACGCATGGGCCATGGCCCGATCCTTCCGGATCTCGGCCGACAGGCGGCGCACCGGGCGCGCAGTCTGACCGGGCGCCGCGCGTTCGGGCGCCACGGCGATGGCGGCGCGCGACGACATGGTCACCACTGGCGCCTCGGGCCGCGGCACGGGCCGCTGTTCGGCCGCGGCCGGCAGCGCCAGCGCAACGATCAGGAATGCCGCTCTCATGTATCGACCCCGTCGCGGGTGCCGGGCGCGCGGCCGAAATTCGGCGCATCGGTGTCCTGGCCCGCTTCGATGATGCCGCGCCTTATGGCCCGGGTTCGCGTGAAATAGTCGAACAACATCTCCCCATCTCCCGTTCGGATCGCCCGTTGCAGGGCGAAGAGCTCTTCGGTGAACCGCCCCAGGATTTCCAGCGTGGCGTCCTTGTTATTCAAGAACACGTCCCGCCACATGGTCGGGTCGCTGGCGGCGATGCGGGTGAAATCCCGAAACCCCGCCGCCGAATACTTGATCACCTCGCTATCGGTCACGCGCCGCAAATCGTCTGCCACGCCGACCATCGTGTAGGCGATCAGATGCGGCGCATGGGACGTCACCGCCAAGACCAGGTCGTGGTGGTCGGGATCCATGACGTCGACATTCGATCCGAGGGCTCGCCACAGCCGGTTCAACCGCGCCGTCGCGACCGGGTCGGCGCCATGGGGCGTCAGCAGGCACCAGCGGTTCTCAAACAGCTCGGGGAAGCCCGAGCGGGGGCCGGAATGCTCGGTCCCGGCCAGGGGATGCGCGGGCACGAAATGAACGCCATCCGGCAGGTGCGGCGCGACCTCGGCGATCACCTCGCGCTTGACCGACCCCACGTCGCTGACTGTCGCACCCGGCATCAGGGCGGGCCCAATCTCGGCGGCAACGGCCCCCATCACGCCAACAGGCACGCAAAGCACGATCAGATCCGCTCCGTCCACGGCGGCCGCCGGTGTGGGCGCGATCCGGTCGCACAATCCCAGATCCAATGCTACCTGGCGCGTCTCTGCCGTGCGCGCGGTGCCCACGACCTCGCGGGCCAGGCCATCGCGGCGCAGGCGCAGCCCCATGGATCCGGCGATCAGGCCCAGCCCGATCAACGCGACGCGGTCGTAGATCGGCTCGGTCAAGATTGCGACCGCCACGCCGCCATGGCGTCCAGTAGACGGTCCACACCGGCCTCGGTCCCCACGCTCATCCGCAGGCAATGGGGCAGACCATAGGCGGCCACATGTCGGACCAGGATTCCCTGGTATTTCAGGAACGTGTCGCAATCCCGCGCCTCGGCCTCGTCAGCGAAGCGCGCGAGGACGAAATTCGCCTCGGGCGGGTCGCAGGCGATGCCGTGGGCCAGCAATCCGTCGCGAAGCCGGGCCCGCTGGGCGGCGTTTTCAGCGAAGCAGGCGGCGGCGAAGACCCGGTCCCGCATGGCGGCCTCGGCGGCGGCCAGGGCCGGCACCGACAGGTTGAACGGGCCTCGGATGCGGTTCAGCACGTCGATCACCGGCTGCGGGCCATAGCCCCAGCCTACGCGCATCCCACCCAGGCCGTAGAGCTTGCTGAAGGTGCGCGTGCAGATGACGTTGTCGCGCAGGTCGGTCAGGCCCAGCCCGCCGTCGAAATCGCCGACATATTCCGCATAGGCCCCGTCCAGAACCAGAAGGCAACCATCGGGCAGCCCATCGGCCAACCGCACGACATCCTGCCCGCCGATGATCGTGCCGGTCGGGTTGGCGGGGTTGGCCACAAAACAGAGCTTTGTCCGTTCGGTCGCGGCGGCCAGCATGGCGTCCACGTCCACATGGCGGTCGGTTTCGGGCGCGGCCACGGGCGCCGCCCCGGCAGCGCGGGCGCTGATCGGATACATCAGGAAGGCGTATTCGGGGTGCAGAACCTCGTCGCCGGGCCCGGCATAGGCCTGGCAGAGCCAATGGATGATCTCGTCCGATCCGACGCCGCAGATGATCCGAT
>JBCDCW010000059.1:0-16256 GCA_039180995.1 Pseudomonadota bacterium | reverse complement strand
TCCGCCAAGCTGGCCAACAAGGCGCGCCGACCGGGGTCCGCGCCGTGGAACAGGCGCGCGACCTGATCGACGGTCGACACGATCCCGTCGAAGTAGGGGCTGTCGCTGGGGCCACGCAGCAGGGCCACGGTCGGCGCGCCTTGTTGGCCAGCTTGGCGGAGACGTTGATCCTCTACGCGCTCGCCGGGCAAACGGCCGAAAGACAGGCCGATCTGGGCGATCCGCGGGCCTCTGCGCTCTGCGCCCTGGTCGAAACCGCCTACCCCGAGCCCCTCAGCATCGGCGATTGCGCCCGGGCGCTGGATCTGTCGGCCACCCATCTGACGCGGTTGTCGCGTCGCCATCTGGGCGTCGCACCGGGCGAGTTGATCCTGCGCCGCCGCATGCTGGAAGCCCGGCGCCTCTTGCGCGAGACGCGCCAATCGGTCGCCCAGATCGGGCAGCTTTGCGGCTATCGCGACCCGGCCTATTTCGTGCGGGTCTTCACCCGCAGTCACGGTCTGCCGCCAGGCCGCTACCGCAAAGAACGGGCCGATCCGACCCCTTGACGGATGCGGCGCTCGGGCTTTCGTGATCCGCTGTAACGCCGGTTAACGAATTGGCCGATACACCGCCCGTCTGCCTGGGGGGTGTACGGGGGGTGTACAGGGGGTGTACGCCCCTGCGCTGGTCGAAATCGGTGCCGCGAATCATCTATCCTCCTGAGATATCTACATTTCCGAAAAAATATGTGAATCGCGTTAACAATTTGCCCCTCACCCTCTTGTGACCCCCCGTCAGCCTCCCCATCTCCTGTGATGTGAAACGCATTCACATCAACCCAAAAGGAGACACTGGATGACACCCGCCCCCGCATATGCCGACGCCGCCCCTCGTGGTAACTGGCTGTCCCGCACCGAGGCCTGGCTCGACGCCCGCGGCAAGGGTGCCTGGATCGCCGCGATGGTCCTCGGCTTCATCTTCTTCTGGCCCATCGGCCTCGCCCTTCTCGCCTACATGATCTGGAGCAAGCGTATGTTTTCCGGCCGTAATTCCCGCTCGATGACCTGCAATGCCCGCCGCGCCATGCGGACCACCCGGTCCACCGGCAACGCGGCGTTCGACAGCTACAAGGCCGACATGCTGCGCCGCCTGGAAGAAGAGCAGACCGCCTTCGAGGAGTTCCTACAGCGCCTGCGCGAAGCCAAGGACAAAGCCGAGTTCGACCAGTTCATGGACGACCGCGCCCGCAAGCGCTCCGACAATGACAGCGACACCGCCGAAGCCTAAGCACCCAGCCGGCCCCATATCGGGGCCGGCCTTCCGAATATCCAAGGGACATCAATGACCTACCTGCACCAGAACGCCGCCCTCCCCGACCCCCGCTACGAGGCTCAGTTCTACGCAGGCGTGCCGACGAAGCGCGCCATCGCCTGGGTTCTGGACGTCGTCGCAATCACCGCGCTGACCGTCCTGGCTGGCATCCTGACGCTGACCCTGGCTTGGTGGCTCTGGCCCCTGGCCTACCTGACCATCGGCCTGATCTACCGCATCGGCACCTTGGCCAGCGGTTCGGCCACGCCCGGCATGCGCCTGATGGGGATCGAACTCCGCGGCGCCGATGGCCACCGTCTCGACGGCGTCCAGGCGACCCTGCATGTGGCGGGCTACTACGCCACAATGGCCTTCTTTCTGCCCGTCTTGGCCAGCATCGCGACGATCCTCGCGACACCGCAGCGCCAAAGTCTGACCGACCTTGTCCTCGGCACGGCAGCGATCAACCGGCCTGGCTGACATCGTCGCCGTCCGCGCCACGCGGACGGCGATATTTGCGTTGTCGGATGTGTCCCCCCTCGCTAGGGTCCGGGATAACCACACGAAGAAAGCCATCCGCACCATGCGCCACAGCCTTCCGCTGACGCCGCAATTCTATGTCACGGCGCCTCAGCCTTGCCCCTATCTCGATGGGCGGCGGGAGCGGAAGTTGTTCACCGCATTGCAAGGCTCCGGCGCGGCGGATCTCAATGACAAGCTCAGCAAACAAGGCTTCCGGCGCAGCCAGAACGTGCTCTACCGCCCATCCTGTGCCGATTGCTCGGCCTGCCTGTCGGCCCGCATCGACGCCCGGGCCTTCAAGCCCTCCCGATCGCAGCGCAAGACACTGACGCGCAACGCCCATCTGCGGCGCGAGATAACGTCGCCCTGGGCGACCGAGGAGCAATACGCCCTCTTCCGCCGCTACCTGGAGACGCGCCACGCCGATGGCGGCATGGCCGACATGGACATCTTCGAGTTCGCGGCCATGATCGAGGAAACCCCGATCCGCACCCGCGTCATCGAATATTGGGACGACCGCCCCAGTGAAGACGGCGGTGCGCCCATCCTACGCGCCGTATGTCTGACGGACGTGCTCGATGACGGGTTGTCGATGGTCTATTCCTTCTACGATCCCGGCCAAGGACAGGACTCGCTGGGAACCCTGATCATCCTCGATCACGTCGAGATCGCGCGCGAGGCTGCGTTGCCCTACGTCTATCTGGGCTATTGGGTCCCCGGCTCGCCTAAGATGGGCTACAAAGCCGGTTTCTCCGCGCTGGAGATCTACAAGAACCGCGAATGGCGTCCCATCGGTGCGCCCGACACACATCGGCAGGAAACCCATCCCCTGGCCGTCGAACCCATTGCCGAGCAGGTCGCGCGGATCGACCTTCCCGAACAGAGCGGCTGATTTCAGGGCAACGTCCCGCGCAACACTTCGCTGACGGGGACCAAGTCGACCGTCGCCACCCGGTCGCCTTCGGACCAGAGTTGCAGGGCTTCCATCGTCTCCGGCGTGGTGCGCCCGACGACGATGGCCGAGCCGTCCTGCGCCGCCTCGAACGTGGCCCGGTCCAGGAACCGCACGATCATCGGCGCCTGCTGTCCCTGATCGTCCAGCACCCGGTAGAGTTGCGCGGCCGGAACACCTTGGCGGATCGCCGTTTGCACCCCGGAGCCAAGACCACCCGGATAGCTGACGAACCCCATTCCGGCTTCTTCGAGCGATGGCAGCAACGCCGACAGCGCCTGTCGTTGTCCGGCAAATCCCTCGTCAGCGCGATCCAGGATGGCCAAAGCCTCCGGCACGGCGGCCCGCGCGCCCGCAAGCGCGATCTCGATGTCTTGTGGTGCGCCATCGGGCGCCAGAGCATCGCCGATCAGCAGCACTTCATGGCCTGCCGCGCGATATGTGGCCATGGCGTCGGACGCGTCGCGTGCGGAGGCGTCGATGGCGAAGGCGATGGGAATGTCCAACTCGATCAGCGCCCCCCGATCCAGCCCGGCCGAGGAATCATCAATCAGCACGACCGCAAAGATCGGGATGCCCGACCGGCGTTCAACCGGTGCTGCAAAGGCGTCAAGCGCACGGGCGGGCTGGTCCGGTGTCTCCGCCGTCGCGATCTCCGCCGGTGGAGCCTCCTCGGCCTCCTCCCGCTGGCTGTCGAGCACCAGGCGTCGCGGCAAAGCCGCCTCGGCCGCGGCCGCCACATCCTCGGCCGATGGGGTCGGATCGCTCTCGACGGGATCGGATTCGTCCAGGATTTCGGGGGCTGGGGTTCGGTTGGGCACCACGATTTCATCGGGGCGCAAGACCCGAATCGTATCCTGGCCCAATTGCGCGGTTTGCAGAGGCTCCACGTCGGGCGACGCGACCGCGACCGGATCTGCATCCGCTCTCGCGATGGCCCCGCCCGCGGGGGGTTGCTCGGCGACAACCGGCGGCGTGTCATCCTCGATTGCAATCTCATCGTTTCCGAGGTCGCTGGGCGCGATCACCGGGATTTCCGCGGCCGGGTTCTCGGCAATGGCGGGCTCCGCCACGTCTTCGATTGGATCGGTCGGACCCGCCGGCGTTTCCGCCACGTCTTCGGTTGGAGTTTCCGTATCGGCGACGGTCGCCGCCTCCGCCGTCACATCCGGGGTCTCGGGCGCGGCGTCTTCGGCCGCGATGTCCGGGGCCTCGTCGTCCCCGGCCGCGCTCTGATCCTCGCCTGGATCAACGCTTCGAAAGGTCTGCGGCGCGCGCTCGTCGATGGGTGCAGGCAGATCCGGCGCCGATCCATCGGTCGGCGGCGGGGCCAGGGACGTGAAGCGCGCCGTGCCAGGCACGGCCGCCGAGCGGGTATCCGCCACCGGCGCCGATGGTGGAGCATCGCCGCCACTGGGCCCGGACGACGCCGCCAATTGCGGTCTTTGGTCCCCATCGGGCGTAACGACGGCGACGTCTTCGCGGGGCCGCCCGAACTGTGACCCCGCCGGGATGTCGATCTCGGCGGCGGGATCGACCTCGGCAAGATCGACGGCTGGCGTCTCGGCCCGGCGGGGCAAGGGATCGGGCCGGATGACGGCCGTTTCATCCGGCGCGGGCGGCGCCACGACATCCGGACGATCAGGCACGCGCGCCGAGACGGTCGCGCCCGGCGGCGGGACCAAAAGCGAGACCGAAACCAGTAGAAGACCTGACAACGCCAACCCGCTGACCGATCCAAGTAGAATACCGCGCAACATCGCCTGCCCTCCGAACGCCCCTTTGCCGAAGGCGCCTGACGGTCCACGCCGCCTTGACCCCGCCCCCGGCCGTTGGGCATGTATAGCCCGGCCAAGGGACGCGGATAACCCCCGTCGAAACGCTTCCGGAGGGTTGGGCTTGCTTCTGCTGATCGACAATTACGACAGCTTCACCTGGAACCTCGTCCACTACGTGTCCGAGTTGGGTGCCGATGTGCGCGTCGTGCGCAACGATGCGATGGATGTGCAACAGGCGATGGGGTTGAACCCGGCGGGCGTCTTGCTGTCGCCCGGCCCCTGCGACCCGGACCGGGCCGGCATCTGCCTGGCCATGGTCGAGGCCTGCGCCGAGACGAAAACACCGCTGTTTGGCGTTTGTTTGGGGCATCAAGCCATTGGCCAAGCGTTCGGCGGCAATGTCGTCCGGGCCGATGAGATCGTGCACGGTAAGCTGGGCCGGATGCAGAACGATGGAACGGGCGTCTTCGCGGGCCTGCCGGAGGCGTTCGACGCGACGCGCTATCATTCCTTGGTGGTGGATCGAAGCACCTTGCCGGAGGCGCTGGTGGTCAATGCCGAACTGGGCGATGGCACGATCATGGGGGTTCGGCACAGGGATCTCCCGATCCATGGCGTGCAGTTCCATCCCGAAAGCATCGCGTCCGAGCATGGGCATGCCCTGCTGCGAAATTTCCTCGATCTGATGCCGGTTCCCGCATGACCGATCTGAAGCCACTCCTGAACGCTGTGCCCGACCGTCCGCTGACGCGGGATGAGGCCGAGGCCGTCTTCACGGCGTTTTTCGAAGGCGAGGCCACGCCAGCCCAAATCGCGGGCATCTTGATGGCGCTGCGAACACGGGGCGAAACGGTGGACGAGATCGCCGCCGCCGCCGCGGCCATGCGCGCCAAGATGACGCGGGTGACCGCCCCCGATGGGGCGATGGACATCGTCGGCACCGGCGGCGACGGCAAGGGAACGCTGAACATCTCGACCGCGACGGCCTTTGTCGTGGCCGCAGCGGGCGTGCCGGTGGCCAAACACGGCAACCGCAACCTGAGCAGCAAATCCGGCGCGGCGGATGTCCTGACCCAAATGGGGATCAACGTCATGGTTGGCGCAGATATGGCCGAACAAGCGCTGGCCCAGACGGGCATCTGCTTCATGATGGCGCCGATGCACCATCCGGCCACGAAACACGTCATGCCAGTACGGGGCGAGCTTGGGACACGGACAGTCTTCAACGTGCTGGGCCCCCTGACCAACCCAGCCGGTGTCCGGCGCCAGTTGACGGGTGCGTATTCGCCCGACCTGTTGCAGCCAATGGCCGAGGTGCTGGGCGCGCTGGGATCCACCGATGCCTGGCTGGTTCACGGCAGCGATGGAACCGACGAATTGTCCATCGCCGGGCCGACATCGGTCGCGGTGCTGCGCAAGGGTGCCGTCCATCATATGACGGTGACGCCGGACGATGCCGGACTGCCGACCCACCCTTTCGAGGCTATTCTAGGCGGCGAGCCGGAGGAGAATGCGAGGGCCTTCCGTGCGTTGCTGGACGGCACTGCGGGGGCCTACCGCGATGCCGTGTTGCTGAACGCAGCAGCCGCGCTCGTGATCGCAGGCCAAGCGGCGGATTTGCAGGACGGTGCGTCCCGCGCGGCGACAGCCATCGACAGCGGCGGCGCCTTGAATAAGGTTGAGGCATTGGCCGCAGTCACGGCGGAGATGGCATGACCACGCCCACCATTCTCGATCGCATCAAGTCCTATAAGCTAGACGATGTTGCGGCCCGGAAAGCGGACCGCGATCTGGCCAGCATCGAGGCCGAGGCCCGCGCAGCCCCGCCCGTCAGGCAATTCGCCGAGGCCCTGCAACAAGCGTCGATTTCGGGCTATGGTTTGATTGCCGAAGTCAAGAAAGCCAGCCCGTCCAAAGGTTTGATCCGTGAAGACTTCGACCCACCGCGCCTGGCGGAGGCCTATGCGTTGGGCGGCGCGACCTGTCTTTCGGTCCTGACCGATGGGCCCTCGTTCCAAGGGGACGATGCATTTTTGATCGCCGCCCGCGCCGCAGTCGACCTCCCGGTTCTGCGCAAGGATTTTCTTTATGATCCTTGGCAAGTGGCCGAGAGCCGGGCGCTCGGGGCCGATTGTATTCTGATCATCATGGCCAGCGTCGATGACGTCCAAGCCGCCGAATTGGAAGCGGCGGCGATGGACTGGGGGATGGACGTCCTGATCGAAGTCCACAACCGCGAGGAGCTGGATCGGGCCGCGGTCCTGAAATCACCGCTTCTGGGCATCAATAATCGTGATCTCAATACGTTCGAGACCGATCTTCAAGTGACCCGCGACCTGTCGCGCCTGGCCGGGAGCGAGCGTCTTCTGGTCAGCGAAAGCGGATTATCCTCGGGCGATGATCTTGCCGATATGGCGCGCCATGGCGCCCGCTGCTTTCTGATTGGCGAGAGCTTGATGCGGAAAGATGACGTGGCCGCGGCGACACGTGCATTGCTGGCGGATCCGCTGGTGTCGGGCCGATGACGGGACTAACCCATTTCGATGAAACCGGCGCGGCGCATATGGTCGATGTCTCGGCCAAGGCGCAGACCAAGCGGGTGGCCGTGGCCGAAGGTTACGTGAAAATGTCCCCCGAAACTTTTGATATTGTTCGATTAGGACAATCAAAGAAAGGCGATGTGGCCGGCGTTGCGCGGCTGGCGGGGATCATGGGGGCCAAGCGGACCTCGGATCTGATCCCGCTCTGCCATCCGTTGCCATTGTCCCGCGTTGCCCTGGAGATCGAACCAGACGCGGCTCTGCCCGGCCTTCGCATACAGGCGACGGTCGCCACGACGGGCCCGACCGGCGTCGAGATGGAGGGCCTAACCGCCGTGTCGGTCGCCTGTCTCACGGTCTATGACATGGTCAAGGCCGTTCAGAAGGATATGCAGATCGGTGGCATCCGCCTTCTGTCGAAAACGGGCGGTAAATCAGGCGATTGGACTGCCCCGTGATCTCAGTCGACGAGGCGCGGACAGCGCTGTTGTCACTGGCTGCGCCGCTTGAGATCGAAGACAGTCCCGTTCGGCAGGCCATCGGCCGCGTTCTGGCGCGGGATATGTCCGCGCCGCGCCCGCAGCCCCCTTTTCCGGCCTCTGCCATGGATGGCTACGCGGTGCCCGATATGGCACCCAAGCCGGGGCAGACCTTCACAATCGTCGGCACATCGGCTGCCGGCCACCCGTTTCCGGGTGCGTTGCAAGACGGCGAAGCCGTTCGGATCTTCACCGGTGCCCCCGTGCCCGATCACACCCGGCATATCTTGATCCAAGAGGATGTCGACCGTCAGGACGACCGCATAACAGTTGGCCCGACACCTGACGAAGCAGCCTATATCCGGCCCGCCGGCGGTGATTTCGAGGCGGGATTCGTTCTGTCGGGTGGGCGGGTCTTGCGCCCCCAGGACATCGCTTTGCTCGGCGCAATGGGCCATGGTTCGATCCCTGTGCATCGCGCACCGGTTGTAGCGATCCTGTCGACCGGGGACGAGCTTCGCGCGCCAGGTACCTTGCCCGAGCCCGGCACGATCTTCGCATCGAACGGAGATGCGCTGGCCGGGCTCGTGGACGGCTGGGGTGGGATCGGGCAGCGCCTACCGTTGGTTCGCGACACCAGGGAAAGCCTCGCTTTGGCTTTCGAGTTGGCCCGAGACGCGGACTTGCTGTTGACGGTCGGCGGTGCATCAGTGGGCGATCACGATCTGGTGGCGCCGGCCGCCCAAGCGGCCGGGTTCCGCTTGCAGTTTCAGAAGGTGGCAATGCGACCCGGCAAACCGTTGATGGCCGGACAAAAACCCGGCCAGATCATGGTCGGCCTGCCCGGCAATCCCGTATCGGCCTTCGTCTGCGCCCTTGTGTTCATCCGACCGATGATCGCGCGTTTCCTGGGCCTGCCGGATCAAGACGAGACGGAACACCGTATCTTGGCTGCCCCGATCAGCGCGAATGGTCCGCGGACTCATTACATGCGAGCCAAGACCATGCCCGACGGCCGGTCCCGCGTCGCCGAGCGTCAGGATAGCAGCCTGCTGTCCGTCCTCGCGGCCAGCGATCATCTTGTAATCCGCCCACCCTATGATCCCGCACGGGACGCGGGGACGCAGATCCGTACCTTGGCATTGCCGCGTTAACCTTTTCTAAACCCCTCGGACCCATCCTGTGCTTGATCCGTTCCAGTCCGTTGACACAAAACCGGAACCTTAATAGAACAGATCGTGATTGGGCCCTGGGGCCACGCAGTTGGGGAGATGTCAATTCATGCTGACACGCAAGCAGCGCGATCTTTTGGAGTTCATCCATAAGCGGGTTCAACGGGACGGCGTACCGCCCTCATTCGATGAGATGAAGGATGCGTTGGACTTGCGGTCGAAATCGGGAATTCACAGGCTTATTACGGGCCTGGAAGAACGGGGGTTCATCCGTCGGTTGGCCCATCGGGCGCGGGCGATCGAAGTGATCCGTCTTCCGGAAGACATGGCACCGTCCGGCTTCGCACCGCGGGTGATTGAAGGCGGCGCACCCGAAAAGGCCGTTCAGGCGCGGGAGGCCATCCCGGTCCATGTGGACGCGACGTCCCTGCCGCTGATGGGCCGGATCGCCGCCGGCGTGCCAATCGAGGCAATCGGCGAGGTCGCGCGGCATGTGGCTGTGCCCGGTCAGATGCTGGATCGCGGCGGGGACCATTATGCCCTGGAAGTGCGCGGGGATTCGATGATCGAGGCCGGAATCAACGATGGCGATGTGGTCGTCATCCGCGAACAGACAGTGGCCGATAACGGTGACATCGTCGTGGCCCTGGTGGACGGGCACGAGGCGACGTTGAAGCGGTTTCGCCGGTCGCGGGAGATGATCGCGCTCGAAGCGGCGAACCCGGCCTATGAAACACGGATGCTGAGTTCGGAGCGAGTCAAGGTGCAAGGTCGGCTGGTCGGGCTGATCCGAAGCTATTGAGTAGCCGGACGAACGCGTCGCGTTAAGTAATTGGGCCTTGGCGTGGCGGCGCCAAGCCGCGAAGGACAGCCATTGGTTTCAACGGGGGACCCAAGGCCGTTTCCCCTGAAGAGCCCGGGCATGAATTTCCGAGATTTGCCCAGGCTCCTCGACGGTCAGGGCGATCGCCCCCGTCGACCGAAGTGCCTTCGGCGTAAGCACCCGGCAATTCGGGGCGCTGCCTTCCAACTCCATCGGAGCGACGATCCACCCACCTTCGCAGGCGGCATAGGCGGCCTCTGCGTCCCGGGCGCGGCGAAGCGGCGTGATGCGGGGCAATCCTTCTGGAATAGGGGCCGTCCGGGCAGCAGCCTCGGCCTGGTCTGCCGGATCGCCGTCATTTTCCAGCCAAGACCCGGCGACAAAGCCCGCTCCACGCTCTCTGCTTAGCAGGCGGCCTTCGGAAGTCTGCCACCCCACAAGGCGCCCATCGGCCGAGATGAGCACGTCCGGCCGGGGCGTAATGGACCAGATGACGACGGCCGCGGCGACCAAGCCGCCGCCCGCCAAACGGAGAAGGCCGGGCAAGCAGGCGACAAGCGCGAAGCCGATCCCCAAAAGCGGCAACACGGCCGGGCCAGGCGCGGGTATGCTGGTCACGGCGCCCGGCAATGCAGCGACCCCACCCGCGACCCCGAGGATCCAATTGATACCAAGCTCCGCAACCCAAAGTGGGCCGCCTTCCAGGCCAAGGGGCCAGAGCAAGAGGGCGACCAGCAACATCGGCATGACCGCAAATCCCATCACGGGAACCGCCAAGAGGTTCGCGAGTACACCGAACTGACCGACCCGATTGAAATGCGCCGCCGCAAAGGGCGCCGTCGCCATCCCAGCGACGACCGAGGAGACGAGGAGCGATACGAAGGCCCCGCGCCAGCCCCGCAACCATCCGCTGTGGTTCCGCGACATTGCTCCGAACGCCAGGACCAGCGCGCCGGTTGCGGCGAAGGACATCTGGAAGCCTGGCCCTGTCAGGGCCTCCGGGCGCCAGGCCAGGATGACCAGCGCCGCCAAGGCCACGCTTCGTAAAGACAGCGCACGGCGGCCGAGGCAGATCGCCAAAAGCATGACGAAGACCATCACGAAGGCCCTCTGGGTTGCCACGGACCCGCCAGAAATCACCAAATAGGCGGCGGCGAACGGCATGGCCGCAAGAGCTGCCCAGATGCGGGTCGGCTGGGTCAGCGCGATCTGCGGAACCAGGGCCAGGCCGCCGCGAACCGCCCAAAAGACGAAGCCGGTCAGCAGACCCATATGGAGGCCCGATATCGCAAGCAGATGAGCCAAGTTCGACGCCCGCAGATCGCCGGTAACCGCGTCGGACAAACCGGATCGGTCACCGGTCGTGATGGCGACGGCGATCTGGCCAGTCTGCCCTGGCAGGCGGTCTCGCAAACGGCGGGACAGGTCTTCTCGAAGCCGCGCGGCCAGCATGCCGAAGCCCGCCGGGGCCGGCTCGGCCGTGACCAGGGGCACGCGGGTATAGCCCACGGCGCCCAGTTTCAAGAACCACGCGTGGCGCTGGAAGTCGAAGCCGCCCGGTTCGGCGGGCCCGTTGGGCGGCGCCAGGAAGGCCGTCGTCATGACGCGCGTACCCGGTGGAGGGCGCATAAGGCCACCATCGCCATGGAGCGAGAGCCGCACGCGGCGCGGCGTCTCGGCCAACGGCATGCGGTCCATCCGGACGCGGTCCAGGGTGATCCGCACAGCACCAGAGCTGGAACGATCAATATGGACGACCCGTCCCTCCACTGCGCCATGATACCGGAACTCCAGAACCGGCCCTGCCACGCGCTGGGTGCGCGCTTGTGCAAACGCAACCCCAAGAACCAACGCGATCAGAACCGTCAGCAGCGGGCCCACGCCGCCCCGGCCGAACCAAGCCAAGCCGCACAACACAGTGGCAAGGCCCATCAGCGCCCAAGGCGCCCAGAATGGCGGTTCGACCGGCAAAGCAAAGTAGACACCCACACCCACGCCGAACGCCGTGGCAAGCCACGGCAGCCGCTGTCCGCGCAATCCTTGGCTCAGCGCGACCACCCCCTGCCCCCAATTCCGGACGGGCGCGGCCACCTCGACGGTGTGCATCCTTGCTCTCCCCCACGGGGCTGCCTATCAACCCCGCGGATCATGCCTCGGTTGAGGTTTACGAACCGTTAACCATCCCACTTCGGAAAGACGTCCATGACTGACACGCGCCCCGTTGTGACCCGCATCGCGCCATCGCCAACGGGCACGATGCATATCGGAACGGCCCGGACGGCCCTGTTCAACTGGCTCTACGCGCGGGGGCGGGGTGGCCGCTTTCTGCTCCGCGTCGAGGATACAGATCGTGACCGGTCGACGCCCGAGGCGACCGAGACGATCTTGGCGGGTCTGCAATGGCTCGGCCTCGATTGGGATGGCGATGTGATCAGCCAAGCGGCCCGCGCCGACCGGCACGCCGAAGTGGCACACGAGATGCTGGCGGCAGGGCATGCCTATCGCTGCTGGTCCACGCAGGCCGAAATCGAAGCCTTTCGCGAAGCCGCCCGGGCCGAGGGTCAGTCGACGCTGTTCCCAAGCCCCTGGCGCGACGCCGATCCTGCGACGGCGCCGGACGGACCATCGGTTATTCGATTGAAAGCCCCTCGCACGGGCGAAACCGTTATCGCCGATGCTGTCCAGGGCGACGTAACGGTCCGAAACGACCAACTGGATGACATGGTTCTACTGCGCTCGAATGGGGCGCCCACCTATATGTTGGCCGTCGTGGTCGACGATCACGATATGGGGATCACCCATGTGATCCGAGGGGACGACCATCTCAACAACGCGGCCCGTCAGGCCCAGATCTACCGCGCCATGGGCTGGGACGAACCGGTTTGGGCCCATATCCCGCTAATCCACGGCGCCGACGGCAAGAAGCTATCGAAGCGGCATGGTGCCACCGGCGTCGAGGAATACGCCGAATTGGGTTTTCCGGCGCGGGCGTTGCGGAACTACTTGGCCCGATTGGGCTGGAGCCATGGGGACGACGAATACTTCACCGACGAACAGGCGCGAGCCTGGTTCGACTTGACCGGGATCGGCAAAGCACCTGCGCGATTGGACATAAAGAAGCTGGAAAACCTGTCCGGACAGCATCTGAGGGATATGACCCCCGACGAGGTCACGGAGGCTTTGGCTGATTGGGCCGTGCGAACCGGGCGCCCCGCGCCGGACCCGACGGCGCTGAAACGTGCCGTACCGGTGATACAAGATGCATCGCGCACCCTATCTCAACTGCTTGGCCGAGCGCATTTCGCCCTCGCCTCCCGACCGATCGACATCGACGAGAAGGCTTCGAAAGCCCTTGATCCTGTATCCCGTCGCATACTGTCAGAATTGACGCCGCACCTGCAAAATGCTAGCTGGACGCGCGATGCGTTGGAGGGTGTCGTGGGTGATCTCGCCGCGTCCCACGGCCTTGGCCTGGGCAAGTTGGCCGCCCCCTTGCGCGCCGCCCTCGCGGGCCGCACAGCTACCCCCAGCGTCTTCGATATGATGCTCGTCCTCGGACGCGACGAAACGCTCGCGCGGATCGGGGATGTCGCCGGACCAGACCCGGCGGATACGGACTAGACGGCGCGGGAAACCTCGCTGAAAGAAGGGCTTACCTGGCATTCTTCAGGTTGCCACTAAGGAGAGGACCGACATGGCCGATACCCCGAAGACAGCGACCTTGACCCTGGATGGCCAGACATACGACTTGCCGATCCAAAGCCCGACCGCCGGGCCGGACGTGATGGATATCCGAAAGCTCTACGGTCAAGCTGACGTCTTCACCTACGACCCGGGCTTTACGTCGACGGCGGCTTGTGAATCCGCCATCACCTTCATCGACGGTGACGCCGGGATCTTGCTGCATCGCGGCTACCCCATCGGCCAGTTGGCCGCCAAGTCGCATTACCTGGAGGTCTGCTATCTACTGCTTTATGGCGATCTGCCATCGGCGACGCAGTTGGAAGACTTTGAGACGCGCGTCACCACGCACACGATGATCCATGAGCAGATGCACAACTTCTTCCGGGGCTTCCGGCGGGATGCGCATCCGATGGCGACCATGGTCGGCGTCGTCGGCGCCATGTCGGCCTTCTACCACGACAGCACCGACATCAACGACCCGTGGCAGCGCGAGGTTGCGTCGATCCGGCTGATCGCCAAGATGCCCACGATCGCGGCGATGGCGTATAAGTACTCGATCGGGCAGCCCTTCGTGTACCCGCGCAACGACTTGGACTACGCTGCGAATTTCCTGAACATGTGTTTCAGTGTCCCGGCCCAGGCGTTCCATGTGGACCCGATCCTATCGCGAGCCATGGACCGTATCTTCACGCTCCATGCGGACCACGAACAGAACGCCTCCACCTCGACAGTGCGCCTGGCATCGTCCTCGGGCGCGAACCCATTCGCCTGCATCGCCGCCGGCATCGCCTGCCTTTGGGGCCCGGCCCATGGCGGCGCCAACCAAGCCTGTCTGGAAATGCTGCGCGAGATCGGGACGGTCGACCGCATCCCCGAATACATCGCGCGCGCCAAGGACAAGGCGGATCCTTTCCGCCTGATGGGCTTCGGGCATCGGGTCTACAAGAACTTCGATCCCCGCGCGACCGTCATGAAGGAAAGCGCGGACGAGGTGTTGGAACTGTTGGGCGTCGAGAACAACCCGACGCTCCAGGTCGCCAAGGAGTTGGAGAAGCAGGCACTGGCCGATCCCTACTTTTCCGAGAAGAAGCTGTTCCCGAATGTCGACTTCTATTCGGGCATCATCTTGGAAGCCATGGGGTTCCCGACATCCATGTTCACTCCGATCTTCGCGTTGTCGCGGACGGTGGGGTGGATTTCCCAATGGAAAGAGCAACTGTCTGACCCGGCCCTGAAGATCGGGCGGCCGCGCCAGCTTTATACCGGTCCGACGGAACGAGACTACGTCGACGTCGAAAACCGCTGAGATCTCAAAGGCCCGATCCACAGGATCGGGTCTTTTTCATGGCGGCGATAGCGCCGTCCGCCAGACGGATTGTTTCCCGATCAGACATCGTTCACGACCCCGTGATCGGATAGCCTTGTTCAGGTCTATCCAGAGGCGTCCCCATGTCCGACCATCCCGACATCGATCCCGCGATGCCAGCGGCACGCTGCCCGTTTCTGTCGCAGTTGGAGCAACTGCCCCGGCTGACCGAAGCCCGCTATGCCGACGCCCTGGGTGAATTGCATCGGGGGGCCGATCCGGCGGACGTCGCCGCGCGCCTATTCGATCAGGACTGCGATATACCCAATGCCCAAGGGGTCAGCGCGCTGTTCACGACCTGGGGCCAGTTCATCGACCATGATCTTAGCCTGACGCCCGAGGGCGAGGCGGAGATCATGCAGAACGCCGCTTTCCCCCATGGTGTCGGCCGATCCGAGGTGATGCCGGGCAGCGGAACGAATGGCCCCCGCGAATTCGGCAACGCGATCACCTGGCAGATCGATGCCAGCATGGTCTATGGCTCGAACGAGGGGCGCGTGGCGGATGTACGAGCGTTCGAGGGGGGGCGTCTGGCGACCACGGACGACCCGGCTTCGACCCATGGATTGTTGCCCCAAGCCACGCCGGATGTGGTCATGGCGGGCGATACCGAAGGGGAGGATGCCGTCTTCCTGGCGGGTGATGTCCGCGCGAACGAGAACCCGAACCTGCTGACCTTACACACACTTTTCGTCCGCGAGCACAATTATTGGGCCGAAAGGCTGGCAGAAGCGCATCCCGACTGGACCGACGATCAACTCTTCAGCGGCGCGCGCGAGATCGTCGAATACCAGATCCAGAAAATCACCTACGAAGAATGGCTGCCGTTGCTGGTCGGCGGCGCCACGCCAGCCGACATCGACACCGTGGTGCATGATTCCGAGGCGGACGGCCAGATCGCACTGGAGTTTTCGACCGCCGCTTTCCGCTTCGGTCATACCTTGGTGGCGTCGCAACTCGAACGGGTCGAGGATGACGGAACAGTCTCGGAGGCGGGGCATCAAGCGCTGATGGACGCCTTCTTCGATCCGAGCGGTGTTCGCGAAGGCGGCTTGGACGATTACCTCCGCGGCATGGCCCAGCAATCGGCGCAGGATCTGGATACCAAGGTCGTCGACGCGCTGAACTTCTTTCTGGCGACGCCGGACGGGGTGTCGGGCTTCTCGCTACCTGCGCTGAACCTCCTCCGCTCGGCCGATCACGGGATGGACAGCTACCTCAATGTCCGCGCCCAACTCTTGGGCGATGTCGATCCAGCGGCGCTAGATCCGTCGGACTTTTCGATCATTACCGCCGATACCGATCTCCAGGCCGAACTGGCGTCGGTCTACGGGACTGTCCATGATGTGGATCTCTGGGTTGGCGGTTTGGCCGAAGATCAGGTCGAGGGCACGATGCTGGGGCCGCTCTTCGGCCATATCGTGTCAGATCAATTTGTCAGGACCGCCACGGCGGACGAGACGTTCGAAACGCTCGACCCGGCGCTCGGCTTACAGATCATCGCGGATGCACGCGCGTCGGAACTGAAAGACATCATCCTGCGAAACACGAATATCGACCATCTTCAGGACAACCCGTTCCTGATGGAAACCCGGTCGTTGACCGAGGTCATGACCATCCAGGGCAGCCCGCAGAACGACGCTGTCG
>JBCDCW010000058.1:0-16613 GCA_039180995.1 Pseudomonadota bacterium | reverse complement strand
GAGGGAATGGAGCGGGCGACGGGAATCGAACCCGTATCATCAGCTTGGAAGGCTGAGGTCTTACCATTACACAACGCCCGCGCATGGCTGAGGGGCATGTAGCGCCGACCACCGCCGCCGCGCAAGGGGCACGACCACCCGTTCGCACATTGTCGGCCCTGTCGCTTCCCCTACTTGTCGAGAGCCATGGAGTCCCCGCCTGCCAGACCGTCCAAACGACTGACCGCGCTCATCGCACTGGCGCTCTTGCTCGCCCTGCCGTTCGTGGCGCATTCCGTCACCCAGGGGGTCGATGGCCTGAACGGCGTCGAGCAGCGGGAACCGACCCGCTTTCGACACCCGGATGCCCTGCTGTCGAACCTGGGCATCTTCACCCACATGATCTTCGGCGGCGTCATCACCGTGCTCGCCCTGCTGCAAGCCGTCCCTCATATCCGCACGCGCTGGCCGAAGCTGCACCGGATCTCGGGCCGGATCACGGTCGTGGGCGCGCTGCTGACCGCGCTCGGTGGCCTTATCTACATTGCAACCCAAGGCACCATCGGCGGCGTGGGCATGAACGCCGGTTTCACGCTTTACGGCCTCCTTCTCGCCGCAGCCGCGACGATGACCTACCGCACCGCCCGGGCGCGGAACCGGGCCGCCCACCGCCGCTGGGGGCTGCGACTGGTCTGGCTGGCCATCGGGTCCTGGCTCTACCGGGTCCAATATGGGCTCTGGTACGCGCTGACAGGCGGCGCCGGATCGACCGAGGCTTTCACCGGCCCGTTCGATCAAGTGATGTTCGTGGGCTTCTTCCTGCCCCACCTTCTGCTGCTGGAACTCTACCTCCGCCGCGATGTTGAACCCGTCCCGCGACACGGCTAGACCGCGCCGAACACCGAAGCCCGGAGGCGCCACATGTCCATCGACCGAGACACTGCCCGCAAGGTCGCGCACCTGGCCCGCATCGCCGTCCCCGAGGACCGGCTGGACGCGCTCGCGGGCGAGTTCAACGCGATCCTCGGCTTCATCGAGCAATTGCAGGAAGTGGACGTGGACGGCGTGGACCCCATGGTCTCCGTCACGCCGATGCGCCTTAAACGGCGCGAGGATATCGTGACCGATGGCAGCCAACAGCAGGCCGTTTTGGCCAACGCCCCAGAAGCCCGCGAAGGCTTCTTCGCGGTTCCGAAGGTAGTCGAATGACCCTCACCGACCTGACCATCGCAGAAGCGCGCGACGCGCTGCGCTCGGGCGAGACCACCGCCCAGGCCCTGACCGAAGCGCATCTGGAGGCCGTCGAGGCATCCGGCGCGTTGAACGCCTTCGTCCACCACACACCCGACATCGCCCGCGCCCAGGCGCAGCATGCGGACGAACGCATTCGCCGGGGCGATGCGCCGAACATGTGCGGCATCCCGATCGGGGTGAAGGATTTGTTCTGTACCAAGGGCGTCGCCTCCCAGGCGGGGTCGAAGATCCTCGACGGCTTCAAGCCGGAATACGAGAGCACGATAACCGACAAACTGTTCACGTCGGGCGCGGTCATGCTGGGCAAGCTCAACATGGACGAATTCGCCATGGGGAGCAGCAACGAGACCTCGACCTATGGCAACGTCGTCAACCCCTGGCGCGCCGGGAATTCCGACGCCGATCTGACGCCCGGCGGCTCGTCCGGCGGATCCGCCGCCGCCGTGGCGGCGCGGCTTTGTCTGGGCGCACTGGGCACCGATACCGGCGGCTCGATCCGCCAGCCCGCCGCCTTTACCGGCATCACCGGGATCAAGCCGACCTATGGCCGATGCTCCCGCTGGGGGATCGTGGCCTTCGCCTCGTCCCTGGACCAGGCCGGACCGATGACCCGCACGGTGCGGGACGCCGCGATCTTTCTGGAAGCCATGGCGGGTCACGACCCCAAGGACAGCACCTCGGCCGATCTGGCCGTCCCTGATTTCGAGGCCATGCTGACCGGCGACATTCGCGGCCAGGTCATCGGCATTCCCAAGGAATACCGCATGGACGGCATGCCGGAGGAGATCGACCAGCTTTGGAGCCAAGGCATCGACATGCTGCGCGATGCGGGGGCCGAAATCCGCGACATCACCCTGCCCCACACCAAATACGCCCTTCCCGCCTATTACGTCATCGCCCCCGCCGAGGCGTCGTCGAACCTGGCGCGCTACGACGGCGTCCGCTTCGGGCACCGTGCCAAGCTGGACCAGGGCGACGGCATCACAGAGATGTACGAAAAGACCCGCGCCGAAGGCTTCGGCGACGAGGTGCAGCGCCGCGTCATGGTCGGGACCTATGTCTTGTCGGCAGGCTTCTACGACGCCTATTACAACCGCGCCCGCAAGGTCCGCGCCCTCATCAAGAAGGATTTCGAGGACGCCTTCACCGACGGCATCGACGCCATCCTGACACCCGCGACGCCATCCTCGGCGTTCGAGCTGGGCGCGAATTTCAGCCCGATCGAGATGTATCTCAACGACGTCTTCACCGTGACGGTGAACCTCGCGGGCCTGCCCGGCATCGCCGTGCCTGCCGGTCAGGACCGGCGCGGCCTACCCATGGGATTGCAGCTGATCGGCAAGCCCTGGGACGAGGGCGCGTTACTAAATGTTGCAAGCGTGTTGGAAGAACGGGCGGGCTTCGTGGCGCGCCCCGAGAAATGGTGGTAAACCCTCCGGCAAAAGACCAAGAGCCCGCCATGCACCCGACCCGTTTGACCCGCTCCGCCATCCTCAGCGCCGCTCTGCTGGCGCTGGCCGCCTGCGACCCGCAGGTCCCCGATAGCGGACCGCGCGGCGCAGGCTTCGACTCGCCCGCCGAAGTGGCAGCCCGGCGAGAGGCCGCCTTGGCGCAGCCCACGCGCACCCCAGCGCAGACGATCCGCCCGCCGGCTACCCCGCCCTCACCGCCGCCGGCACAACAGGCGCCGCTGCCCGCGACCGTCGGCGCGCCTGCCCCCTTGCCTGCCGCCGCTCAAACCGCGACGACCGAAGCCGAGGATATCGCCGCACAGACCCGTGCCGCCCTGGGCCAGCCCCCAGCCGATGCACCGGATCTGCCCGCCCCGCTGCCCACGCAGGTCGCGACCGCCGATCTCGACCGTGACAATCCAGAGATCAGCCGCGAGCAGGATTTCGCGGTGGTCTCGCAGCAGCGCGACATCGAAGCCGACGCCGAACGCCTGCGGGCCGCGCGCCAGCAATACCAACTGGTCACCCCGACCGAGTTGCAGCGGCCCAACGACAACGGGCCCAATATCATCGCCTATGCCCTGAACCAGGCGCAACCCGTCGGCTCGGCTGGCA
Organism: Pseudomonadota bacterium; assembly: GCA_039180995.1. Classification (GTDB taxonomy): domain Bacteria; phylum Pseudomonadota; class Alphaproteobacteria; order Rhodobacterales; family Rhodobacteraceae; genus Jannaschia. The sequence goes on along the minus strand of JBCDCW010000058.1, from coordinate 13,314 downwards.
CATATGCACGCAATCCACTGGCCACGAACCGACGGGCCGAGACGCGCTGCAACAATTATCGCACCGCCGATATCGCCCAAGAAGACTTCCTCGCCTCTGGCGGGCCGGAACGCGACCGTCTGGGCCTGGACCCGGACGGAGACGGCAATGCCTGCGCTTGGAACCCCGAGACATATGTGAATCTCGTGCGCGGTCAGTGAAGGTCGAAGACCGGCCGAGCCCCAACCACGGCGCGCGACGCAGCGGCTACGATGCGCCTGATCTGGTGATGATCCACTATACCGCCATGACGGGCGGGCCCGACCTTGCCCTGAAACGGCTGTGCCTGGCCGAGGCCGAGGTGTCAGCCCATTACCTGATCGCTGAAGACGGTCGCATCTTCCGCTTGGTAGCGGAAGAAAATCGCGCATGGCATGCGGGTGCGGGCCGCTGGGGCGCCTGTCACGATGTCAATTCCGCCTCTATCGGGATTGAGCTGTCGAATACCGGCATCGCGCCCTTCGCGGCAGCCCAGATGGATGCGCTGGACGATCTGCTGTCGGACATCCTGGCGCGCACCGCGATCCCGCGCCATCGCGTCATCGGCCATTCCGACGCCGCGCCAGGCCGCAAGATCGACCCGGGTCCCCGCTTCGACTGGCGGCGTCTGGCGCTTCGGGGACTGGCGATCTGGCCCGAGCCCGAAGACGAAGCCCCCGATCCGGGCCGCTTCCGCGAACTTGCCCAAGCCGCAGGCTATACGGCGGATGTCAACGACGACACCTTGCGCACCGCCCTTCGCCTGCGCTTCCGACCCGGCGCGCCGGGTCCACTGGACGCGCGCGACATGGGGATCGCGGCGGCCCTCGCCGCTCGCTTCCCCGTTGACGCCGTGGCGAGCGACGCCTACCCGGCCCCGGCGGGGGGCCGGGCGGCCGCGGACGGCAACGTCCGAGGAAAGTCCGGACTCCACGAAGCGACGGTGCCGGGTAACGCCCGGGCGGGGATCGGCGGGGCAACCCACCGGGAACCCGACGGATAGCGCCACAGAAAACAGACCGCGTCCCATGGGACGTCAGGGTGAAACGGTGGGGTAAGAGCCCACCGGGGGGGCGGCAAAGTCCACCGCATGGCAAGCCCCACCGGGAGCAATGCCGAATAGGGACCGCATCATGGGGCCGCTTCGCCTCGGCGATCCGGGTTGGCAGCTTCAGGTCCCCGGGCAACCGGGGTCCGAGAGGAATGGTCGCCCAAGGGGAAACCCTGGACAGAATCCGGCTTACAGGCCCCCCGCACACAACCCCAAGGGGAAAGGGCTTGAAACTCCGGTCCGGCAATCCATGCTTGCGGTTGGGGAAGATGCCTGAGTCGTGGGGATGAAATGTCGAAGATCGAAACTGTCGAGGTGGAGACTGCCAACTCCGCCTTCACTCCGAGTGAGCCGGGCACGGCGCGTTTGGACCCCGCCGGGCGCATGCGCCAACTGGACCCGGCCTTTCTGATGCATCTGGGGTTCGCACCCGGCGATGACCTTGTGGGGCTGCCCTTTTCCTGCCTCTGGCTGCACGATGCCCGCGACGGGGTCGAGACGGCGCTGCGGGCCGCACGCGCCGGGATCGCCATGCGGCGGGACCTCGCACTCGACTACCTTCTCGGCGATGGCGCCGGGCGCTGCACCGCGATCATGCAACAGGACGGCGACGGCGTCCGTGTGACGCTGCGGGCCGCAGCCTGACAGCCGGTCGACGGCTGCCGCACGGTCGAAGCCCAAAAACCTGTCACTAGAATGCGAGCATCGGCAGAATCGCGCCGACGATCAGAATAGCTCCGCTTGGGCAGGTGCCCGCCCCTCGTGGGCCAAAAGAAACCGCTTCACCGGCAACCCGCCGCCGAACCCGGTGAGCGAGCCATCCGCCCCGACGATCCTATGGCAGGGCAAAACGATTGGCAGAGGGTTGGCGCCGTTGGCCGCGCCAACGGCCCGGCTGGCCTTGGGGCGGCCGACGCGCCGCGCGATCTCGGAATAGGTGGCGGTCTCGCCGAAGCCGATCTCGGGCAAGGTCAGCCAGACCTGCTTCTGGAATGCCGTGCCGCTGGGTGACAGGGTCAGGTCGAAGGCGGTCAACTCGCCCGCGAAATAGGCCCGAAGCTGGGCGATCGCCTCGGCCAAGGGCCCGGCATCTTCCATCCAATCGCCGCCCGGCCGGACGGTCCGGTCGCCTGTCGGAAAGGAAATCCGGGCCAGGCCAGCCGCATCGGCGGCAAGCAGAAGCGCTCCGATCGGCGTATCGAGATACGTGTATCGCAGGGACTCAGCCATGATGCATGGCATAGCGTCCGCGCCGGGTGGTTGACAGCCCCCGTCCAGCGGCTAGAAGGCAGCTTCCCGGATTTCGCGGGCGCGGCGCACAGGCGCCCCCCGACCGACGCAGGAGACACCGATGGCGAAGCCTACCACGATCAAGATCCGGCTGAATTCCTCCGCCGGCACCGGCCACTTCTATGTGACAAAGAAGAATGCCCGCACCATGACCGAGAAGATGGTCGTGCGGAAATACGACCCGGTCGCGCGCAAGCACGTCGAATACAAGGAAGGCAAGATCAAGTAGGCCCATCGGCCACGATCAAGCCCGACAGGTTTTTCGAGGGGCCGCGCGACATGCGCGGCCCCTTTCATTTGTTGTTTCGGATTGTCCAATGCCCAGTCTTCGTCCCACCACCCGAGCCGACATCCCCGCGGTCGACGCGCTTCTGGCCGACGCCTATCCCCGCCTGCTGGTCGCCGATTATCCACCCTCGGTCCTGGTCACGGCCCTGCCCCGGATCAGCCGAGCGCAGCCTGGGCTGGTGATGTCCGGCACCTATTGGTTGGCCGAAGAAGAAGGCGTGGTTCTGGCGGCCGGGGGCTGGACCGCACAGGCGCCCACGGGCGGCGCCCGGCCCGGGCTCGGGCATATCCGCCACGTGGTCTCCAACCCGGATCGCCTGCGCGAAGGCCATGCCCGTGCCGTGTTGGAGGCCGCCATGGGCCAAGCCCGGGTGGCGGGGGTGACGGCTTTCGACTGCATTTCCACGCGCACGGCCGTCCCGTTCTATCAGGCGCTGGGGTTCCGGGTGTTGGAAAACATTCAGGTCACGCTGGCCCCCGGGATCGAATTCCCAGCGGTTCAGATGGCCCGCACCCTGGCGCCGTTGCGCCGGGCCGTTTAGGAGCCGCGCATGGGCCCGCATCGATCCCCCTGCATCCGCACCATGACAGCGGCGTTCGACCACCGGGCGCGGCGTGGTGCTTCCAGACGCATCCCGCCAAGGTCCGATCAGAGGCTCTAGCGCATGGTCACCACCGATGCGCCCGTCTCTGCCCCGACGCTGGGCAATTGGGTCTCGATCCTGGCCCTGGGGCTGATCTGGGGCGGGACGTTCATGGTCGTGGCCGTGGCATTGCGGGGCTATGGCCCCGTCACCGTCGCCTGTGCCCGCACCACGTTGGGAGCCGTCGCGCTTCTATCACTGGTCCTCGCCCTAAAGCGGCCGTTTCCGGCGCCCACATGGACATTGGCCGCCTTCGTAATCGCGGTGGGCGTCCTGACATCGGCCCTGCCGTTCCTGTTGCTCTCCTGGGGGCAGCAACACGTCCCCTCGGCCTTTGCCGGCTTGTCGATGGCGGTGCTCCCGCTCTTCGTGCTGCCGCTGGCCCATTGGCTGGTGCCCGGAGACACCCTGACCCTCCGCAAGGCCGGCGGCTTCAGCTTGGGTCTGTTGGGCGCCCTGGTTCTGCTGGGCCCTGGGATCACGGCGGCCGGCAGCGGCGATCTGGCCGCCTTGGGTCGGTTGGCCTGCATCACCGCCACGCTCTGCTATGCGGGCGGGTCGATCGCCACGCGGCGCTGTCCGCCCATCGACGGCATGTGGTTGTCGGCTTTGTCATTGATCGTCGGCGCGGTCCTGCTGGTCCCCGCCATGCTGCTGACCGAAGGCACCCCAAGGGCCGTCGATCCCTTATCCATGGGCGCAATCGTCTTTCTGGGGTTGATCCCCACGGCCTTCGCCGCCCTGTTGCGCGTACAGGTCATCCGCTCGGCCGGGCCGAGCTTCATGACACTGGTGAATTACCAAGTCCCCGTCTGGTCGATGATCTTCGGCTGGGCGGTCCTGTCGGAGGATCTGCCGGGGCGGTTCTTCGCGGCTCTGGCGCTGATCGCCACCGGCCTCGCCGTCAGCCAATCGCGAGGTCGGCCATCCCGCGCCAAGCCGGACCGCTAGCGGTCCGGCGCCCTCCGACGACCCGCCCGGCTTGACACCCCCCAGCCTTCGCCCGACACCGGGCCGATGCTGGACCCGCGCCCCGTCGGATACGTGATCGGCTTGCTGTTGATGGCCCTGGGCGCGTCGATGGCCGTGCCCATGGCCGCCGATCTGGCGGCGGGCAACACCCATTGGCCCGCCTTCCTGGAATCGGGCCTGATGACGGGCCTCGTCGGCATGTGTTTGTCGCTGGCCACATCCAACGCCGTGCGGGACCGCCTGTCCCTGCAACAGACCTTCCAATTGACCACCGGCGTCTGGCTGGCCTTGCCGATCTTCGCAGCCCTGCCCTTCTTTCTAGGCGCAACCGAGGTGAGCTATACCGACGCCTTCTTCGAGGCCATGTCGGGTCTCACCACCACCGGCGCCACTGTTCTCACTGGCCTCGATAACCTTCCCCAGGGCCTCCTGCTCTGGCGCGCCATGCTGCAATGGTTCGGCGGCATCGGCATCATCGTCGTCGCCATGGTCTTCCTGCCCGAGCTTCGGGTGGGCGGCATGCAGATCTTCCGCTCCGAAGCCTTCGACACCATGGGTAAGGTCCTGCCGCGCGCGGCCGAGATCTCGTCGACGATTTCGTCGATCTACGTCACCATCACGGCCCTTTGCGCCCTGGCCTATGGCGCGCTGGGCATGTCGGCCTTCGACGCGGTCACCCATGCCATGACCACCGTCTCGACCGGCGGCTTCGCCAATTACGATGCCAGCTTCGGCGCCTTTTCGGGCCCCCACGAATATGTCGCGACCCTGTTCATGCTCAGCGCCGCCCTCCCCTTCGTGCTTTATGTGCAACTGTTGAACGGGCAAGCCGCACCGCTCTGGCGCGACCCCCAAGTCCGGGCCTTCCTGACGACCTTCGCGGCCATCGTCGTCTTGGCCGTGACGGCCCTGGTCTTGCGCTCCGACCACACGACCGAACAGGCCCTGCGTCAATCGCTGTTCAACGTCGCCTCGATCCTGACCGGCACCGGCTATTCCAGCGCGAACTACATGACCTGGGGCGGCTTTGCAGTGGCGCTCTTCTTCTTCATCGGGCTCATTGGCGGCTGCGCCGGATCGACATCCTGCTCGATCAAGGTCTTCCGCTATCAGATCCTCTTCGCCGCCGTGAAAGCCCAGATCCGCCGCATCCACTCGCCCAGCGGGATCTTCCGGCCGCGCTACGATGGCCGCAAAGTCAGCGAGGACGTGCTGTCCTCGGTCATGGCTTTCTTCGTGCTGTTCGTCGTGACCGTCGGCGTCTTTTCGGTGGCTCTGGCGATGACCGGTCTGGACTTGGTCACCTCCGTCTCCGGCTCTGCCGCAGCCGTGGCCAATATCGGGCCGGGCCTGGGCCCAATCATCGGCCCGGCGGGCACCTACGAACCCCTGAACGACGTGGCCAAATGGCTGCTGTCGGCGGCCATGCTGATCGGACGGTTGGAACTGGTGGTGGTCTTCGTCCTGTTCACGCGCCGGTTTTGGCTAAGTTGAGCCTGGGTCGCTTGATCTTGATGGCCGGCCCACCGGGCAGCGGCAAATCGACCTTGGCCCGAGGGCTCGCCGCGGCCACCGGCGCAACCTGGCTGCGGATCGACACGATCGAATGGGCCCTGCGCGCCTCGACCCTGGCGATCGGGCGGGCGGAAGATGCGGGCCACCTGGCCGCCCGCGACGTGGCCCGCGACAACCTCGCCTTGGGGCGAGACATCGTTGCGGATGCCGTGAATGAATCGGCCGAATGGCGTGACTGGTGGGCGTCCGTTGCCCGGGACCTTGGGTCAAGCGTCGTCGGCGTGGAAGTGACATGTTCAGACGTGGCGCTGCACCGGACCCGTGTCGAGGCCCGCCATGCCGCCGACGCCAGGACGCCCGACTGGTCCCGTGTCGTCGCGCGCCCCTGGGAGCCCTGGCCAGAAGCCGACATCCACGTGGACACGTCCAAACCGGATGCGCTTGATCACTTGATCGAGGCGTTTGGCCGCGCCTGACACGCGAGGGTTATTCCCAGCAACTCACCAACACCGTCATCCCCGCCGCCCGCAGCGTCAGGTCTTCGGGCGCGATGGGGGCCGAGACGTCCGTCACCGCCGCCTCTACACCGGCCTCATCCAAAATCGGCAACAGCGACGAAGACTTCATCGCCACCGCCACATCCGAGGGCAGGACCCGTGCGCCATCCATCGGGTCGGGCAGCAGCATCCCCGACACACGCCCCGCCACATCCAACACCGGACCGCCCACATCGCCGTCGCGCGCTTCCAAAGATAGGCGAATGGCCGTGTCGTCGCCGTCCAGACCGCGCACATCTTCCAGGGTGCCGAAGGACAAGGTCGCCGTTCCCAACACGCCGCCGAACGGGAACCCGCCCACGGACACGGCTGACCGTAGCCTGCCCGCATTCGGGCTCAGCGACGCGACCTCGACCGGCGCCAGCGTTCCGCGTGGACGCAACACCGCCACCCCGTCCCGCGCCAATGCGACCTCGGCCTCGTGCAACCGATCCAAGGTCAGACGGCCGCAGCCCTGCACGGTCTCGGCGGCCGTCAACACCGTGCCCGACCTATCGACGAAAAAGCCCGAAGCCGACCGCAGGGGCCGCCGCACATTCAGGCCCGAAACCATGTCCAACGACTGTTCCGCTGGATCGAACCCCTCCTCCGGGTCCAGCGGTGCGCCGACCGAGGCCAGCGTGGCTTCCATCTGCTCCAGCGCGCGGGCGGCCGCATCCGCCTCGGCCTCGGGCCAAGACAACAGATAGCCGACGATATGCCCGTCCTGAAGCCGCGCGAAAACTTCGCTGCGGCGCCCCGGCGCCTCGCCGCGAATGCGGAAGCTGTCCCGCTCCTTCCCGCGCGGACCGACGGGCGGGACGATCTCCAGCGCTTGCAGAATCTCGTAAAGCCCGCCCAACGCCGCCCTGTCGCCGGGCTGCGAGATCAGGGCCATGCGCACGTCGGACCCGTTCTTCGGCGCATAATGGATGAACGGCGCTTCGATCCGCTCGAACTCGACCAGACCGACCGGGGCCGTCAAGACGATGCCCGCCTCGGGAACCTCAAGCCGCGCCAGGCCCAGCCGCCCCTGGGCCGCCACCCAATCCTGCAACAACCGCGCCCGTTGGCGTGTCGTCAGGATGCCGGTCACCTCGACACCGGCAGCGCGTTGCCAAGACGCCATCGCATTCCGTGTCCCGCGCCCATAGCTGCCGTCGATGGCCGCGTTGTAGTGGCCGAACCATTGCAGCGCGCGCTGCAATTCCTTCTTCTCTTCCCGATTCAGCCGCGCTTCCGAAGCGCGGGCCTGGCGCGCCGTTTCCTCGGGCTGGGCCACGGGGGCCGGGGGCTCGATCTCATCGGTCTGTGGCGCCGCCAACACCGGCGCCTGGGCGGGCGGCGTGCTGTCCTGTAACCCGGCGGGCCAAAACCGCTGGCGGTAGGTTTCGCCCAGCGTCACGTAGCTGTCGCGCGGGATCAGGCCCTCCTGCAACAGACGCCGCAATTCCAGCCGCGCGCCGGCCTCCTCGTATGGTCCAAGTGCCAAACCGTACCAGCCGCCCCCTAGGGCGAAGCCGTTGATATTGGGCAGGATGCTTCCGTAAGCCTGGGCCCGGTCCTGCGCCTCGCGCAGGTTCGGATGGGCTTCGATTTGAACGAACACCGCTCCCGGCTGCTGCGCCGCTACGGGCCCAAACCAACCACAAAATGACAAAACCAAAGCAATCAACGCGGCGCGCATGACGATTCCCCGCCCCTCGGGTCCAAGTTCGCCCCCCGTCCTCCCCCATCCGGCGCCCGAGGAAAAGGGCCGCCCTTGCCGCAGGGCCTGCGGCGCGCCCGTTGACGCCTTCGGTGTTGCCCCATAGACGCGGTGCCGACCCCGGCCGGAGACGACCATGCCCCAGACGGACACTCCCCGTTCCTTCCAGGACATCATCCTGCGTCTGCAAAGCTACTGGGCGGGCCAGGGCTGCGCGATGTTGCAACCCTACGACATGGAAGTGGGCGCCGGCACGTTCCACCCGGCCACGACCCTGCGCGCCCTCGGGCCGAATGCCTGGGCCGCCGCCTATGTCCAGCCCAGCCGCCGTCCGACGGATGGCCGCTATGGCGAAAACCCCAACCGGCTGCAGCACTATTACCAGTACCAAGTGCTCATCAAACCCTCGCCCCCGGACCTGCTGGAGCTTTACCTGGGCTCGCTGGACGCCATCGGCATCGACATGGACCTACACGACATCCGCTTCGTGGAAGACGATTGGGAAAGCCCGACCCTGGGCGCCTGGGGTTTGGGTTGGGAAGTCTGGTGCGACGGAATGGAAGTCAGCCAGTTCACCTATTTCCAACAGGTCGGCGGTCATGATTGCCATCCCGTCTCGGGCGAACTGACCTACGGCCTGGAACGCCTGGCCATGTATGTGCTGGGGGCCGACCACGTCATGGACATGCCCTTCAACGATCCGTCGCCCCGGCGGGGCGCAAACGGACAAGAATATCCGCCGATCCCGCTGACCTATGGCGACATCTTCCGCCAGACCGAGGAAGAATATGCCCGTTGGAATTTCGACACGGCCGACACGGATGTGCTGCTGAAGCAGTTCGAAGAAGCGGAGCGGCATTGTCATGAGATCCTGGCACAGGAGGCTGAGGACCCGAAGACAGGCAAGCGGATCATCATGGCTCACCCGGCCTATGACCAATGCATCAAAGCCAGTCATATGTTCAATTTGTTAGATGCGCGCGGCGTCATCTCGGTCACCGAACGCCAAGCCTATATCGGCCGCGTTCGAACCCTGGCCAAGGCCTGCGCCGACGCCTTCGTCCAGACCCGGGCGGGCGGCTGGACGCCCGAGGCCGCCTGAGCGATGGCCGGGCCGCTGCACCGCATCGGCCCGCTTCTTCTGCTGCTGCTGGCCACGCCCGCCGCGGGCCAGGACGGCGTCGCGGATGTTCTCGACGTGGCGATTGCCACCTGCGCCAGTTTAACGGAGGCGGTCCAAGACCAGCCGCCGGCTGATTGGGTTTTCCAGGGCGGCCACCCCATCCCGGCCGTTAACGGCAACGCGCCCGGATGGGTCCGCGAATGGAACCACCCGACGCTTGATATCAGCCTCCATGACGCGCACTGGCCCCGAACCGGTGACCGCACCTGCTCACTGGGTCCCCAGGCCCCAGCCTTCGAGCCCCAGAGCCTCGACGGTCGTGCCAACATTCCGGTCACCGCGATCCGCGCGGCGCTCGCCCGGTGGCGCGGCACCGCAGATCTGCGCCCGCAAGTTCCCCAAGGCTGGATTGACGGCCAGAGCCTGGATTGCACCGCCCCGGGCGGCCGCAGCCTTAGCTATGTCACCTCGGACCGGCACCTCGCCCGCTACCAATTCTGGATGATCCATCAGGCCAGTGGCAACGCCACGCGCCGCGCCTGCGCGGCGCCCTTAGCCGACGTGCTCCGGTCCGAATGACAGATTGCGGGTCGCTTGCGATCCGCCCCGCCAGCGTGAACGGATGTCAGCCGAAGCAGCCGCCATCGGCTATGCCCCAAGCAACCGCATCACACCGGCCCGGGCGACCCCGATCCGACCGATTGCACGGCTCTCTAACCATGCAGCGCCTCCACCTCCGGCGGCCCGACCGAGAAGCCCTGAAACGTCGCCTCAAACCCCGCCCGTTCCGGCGAGCAAAGATAAGGCCCGACGCCCACCTCATCCGGATGAGCAGCGAATGGCGCCAACCGGCCCATGGCCCAATCCGCGCCATCGACCCGATATTGCAACAGAACGGCGTCAGCGAACCGCGTTGCGCGAACCGTCATCGGCCCCGCCAGGATGACCGGAATAGCCGACCAATCCGATAGGTCATCGGTCACCACGACGCTCAGATGCGCCTTCCCGTCGGTCCATTCGATCCCAGCTTTGATCCAGCGCGTGCCGTCGACCCGGATCATCAGCCCCGCCTGATCGTACAGCGTCTGATACGCCCCTGTGAACGTCACAGTCGCGCTAAATGACCCGGCCCGTCTCGCCAGGAGAGCATGTCCGTCGTCACGCTCGAATCCATAGAATGTCCGTTGCCAGAAGTCCGTCCGATCCCCGGACCGTGCGCGGAGCGTGTCGCCTTCGACCGACCAATCCGTCGGCGGGGTCGTCCAGGCCATGCCATCCCACGTCACGCCCGCACCACCAGGATTTCATCCAACGACTTCTTGACCTTCGCCACCTTCGGCACCGCCGCGCCCTCAGCGGCATGGCCCGCGGCAACGATCATCACCGCCTTTTCATTCTCAGGCCGCCCCAGCAGATCGCGCAAGAACCCCATCGGGTTCGGCGTATGCGTCAACGTCGCCAGCCCAGCGCCATGCAGCGCCGCAATTAGGAACCCGCAAGCGATCCCAACGCTTTCGGGCACATAGTAATGCTTCGCCCGCGAGCCATCTTTCTTCATCCCATATCGCTGGGCGAAGACCACGATCAGCCAGGCCGCATCCGTCAGGTGCGCCTTCTCCCAATCGGTGCCCAGCGGCGCCAAGGCCTCCAACCACTCATCCGACGCCCCGCCTCCATAGAACCGCTTCTCCTCTTCCTCGGCCGCCGCGCGAATCTGCGCCTTCAGGTCCGCCGCCGCAATCGCCTCGAAATGCCACGGCTGCTGGTTGGCCCCGCTCGGCGCCGTCCCCGCCGCCGCCACGCAAGCCTCGATCACCGCGCGCGGCACCGGTTCGGGTGCGAAATCGCGCACCGTATGCCGCGTCGCCATCTGGGCCCGGAACGCCTCGGCGGCTTGCAACATGGCCACGTCGTCGACATGCGCCCGGTCGGGCAAGGGCATGGCCTCGAAGGATCGGGGGGGCGACATGGCGGATCTCCTGCTGGGGCGGGATCGGTATAGCCCGGGCCCAGACCTGGGCAAACCACCGGCTTGCGTCAATTTTCTGCCCTAATCCTCCGCTAACGCCCTGACCGACGGCGGGGCAAGCCCGCCATCGGATCGAGGGGCAGTACGATGGACGGTGCCTTTGTGCCGGATGCACCAGCGTTCACGACCGCCACAGGCCAGGACACCAATTCCAACGATCTGGCCCGCCAGCGCCGCCGCGCCGCGCGGCGCGAACGCCATGCTTGGGCTCGGGGGGTGCTGGATGGTATCCTGTCGCAACTGCGCCCCGGCGATGTGGCGCTCGATTGCGGCGCCAATGTCGGCGAGATCTCGGTCCCCATCGCCCAAACCGGCGCGACGCTGTATTCGTTTGAACCCGACCCGGTGGCCTTCGCGCGGCTGGCCGAGCGCTTGGCCCCGTTCCCCAATGCGCACCCCATCGCCGCCGCCGTTTCCGACAAGGTCGGCACGGCCACGCTGCGCCGCACGGCCCGCGTTCCCGACGATCCTCTGGGCGCCACCGTCAGTTCGACCCTGATGGACGGTAACGGGGACGCCGATGTCGCGGGGGGCAACGATCTAGACGTGCCCGTCATCGACCTGACGGACGTGCTGCGCGACATGATCGCGGGCCGCGTCCCCCGCGCCATGCCGCCGCGCCCCGGTATCCGCCGCCGCCCGGGCCGCGTGGCCCTACTCAAAATGGATATCCAGGGCGAGGAGTTGAACCTCCTCCCTGCCCTGCACGATGCCGACCTGCTGACGCATATCGGCTGCACCCTTGTCGAGACCCACCAACGCAAGTTCCGCGACCTGCGCCGGGACTTTCTACAGATGCGCCGCGACATCGGCGGGCTCTACTCGGCCCGTAAGGTCAATCTCGACTGGGTCTGACCCTCGCTTGCCCATCGGCCTTACCCGCGCTACCTCGCGGCGACCACCATTCCGGGAGCCGTCCTTTGGGCAGACTTGTCGTCATCCTCATGGCACTCAGCGCGCTGGCGGCAGGCGCGGGCCTGTGGTTCACGGCGACCCGCGCGTTCTACGCGCCTATCGACGGCCCGGTGACGCTGACCCTTTTGACCGATGATATTCTGGTCACCCTGCCCGCGACGAATGTGGAGGCCATCGCCTCCACCTCCTCGCCCCTGGGCTTCCGCGCCTGCTTTACCCACGGCGTCGACATCGCCGCGCCCGACCTCGCGCCCCAGCCCCACCCCGATCCGGCCCCCACCATCGCGCCGGCCTGGTTCGACTGCTTCGACGCCCCCGCCATCGGCGCGCTTCTGTCCTCGGGCGAGGCCCAGGCCTTCACCGCCTACGAGAACGCCCAATACGGCACCGACCGCGTCGTCGCCTTGACGCCCGATGGGCGCGGCTGGGCCTGGCACCAGCTCAACGATTGCGGCGACCGGGCCTATGACGGCACCCCCGTGGGCGAGGCTTGCCCCGACCGCGCGACCTTTACCCCTTTGATCGAAGGCAGCCTTTAATGCCCGACCTCCTCATCGAACTCTTCTCCGAGGAAATACCCGCCCGGATGCAGCGCAAGGCGGCCGCCGACCTGCAAAAGCGCATGACCGATGCCCTGGTCGAAGCGGGCCTGACCTATCAGGGCGCTGTCGCCCATTGCACGCCCCGCCGCCTGGCCCTGTCGGTTCAAGGCCTGACCGATGAAAGCCCAACGACGACCGAAGACCGCCGCGGCCCCCGCGTGGACGCACCCGAAAAGGCGCTAGATGGGTTCCTCCGCTCCACCGGCCTCACCAAGGACCAGCTCGACATCCGCGACGACAAGAAGGGCCAAGTCTACGTCGCCAAGCTCACCAATCCCGGCCGCCCCGCCGCCGACATCGTGGCCGAGGCGCTGGACGCCACGATCCGCAATTTCCCCTGGCCCAAGTCCATGCGCTGGGGCAGCGGGTCGCTCCGCTGGGTCCGCCCCCTGCGCCGCATCCTCTGCATCCTGACCCGCGAGGACGGCATTGAGGTGGTCCCGCTCGACATCGACGGCCTGCCCTCGGGCGACCTGACCGAAGGCCACCGCTTCATGGCGCCCACACCGTTTTCCGTAACATCTTTCGATGATTACGAGACGAAGCTAAAGCGCGCCCATGTCATCCTGTCCTCCGAGGAACGCGCCGAGGCCATCCGCCAAGAAGCCGCCAACCGCGCCTTC
>JBCDCW010000057.1:0-16659 GCA_039180995.1 Pseudomonadota bacterium | reverse complement strand
TCATCGCCCCGCGGGCTGGCATCGGTCCCTTCGGGGCCGATGGTCGACAGGATGCAGAAACGGGATGCCTCGATCCACCGGCGATAAAGCGGGGTGAGTCGCGTCGCCACTTTGTCGAGCGATGCGCGTCCAGGTGTGCCGTAGAGTGCTTCCAATTCTGAAAGACTGGCGATCTGATGCGATACTTTGTCAGTCATCCTGTGACTTGCCCTTGGTGTTGCTCACCGCCCCGCCAAGCCGTGAATTTGCTGAGGTATCGCCGAAAACGCCTTGCAGGTCGAACTCCGCCAACTGTCGGCCAGATGATGATTCATTGCACGTATAGCCCTCAATTGTTTGAAGAAAACCTTGCGCCTCCCATAGGATAATGCCTAGACCATGGTCAAACTCTCTTACCGAGAAATGATCGCCCGCAATCGATCGCTCATTCTTCGAGAGCCCATGCGGGAGGGGGGCGCAGGCTGAGGTGTCGACCCTAACCCGCGTATAAAATCCAACCCCGGTATTGATGCGGTCCGCGGCTGCGGCACTCTCCAGCTGACGAAGGTAGGTCGCTTCCCACTCGCCAAGTTGCGGAGCGAGAGCGTGGAGGACAGCGTCTTCAAGGGACGTGAACTCGGGAAACGGTCCTTCGCTGCCGATCTTAGCGAGCTCTCCGGTGACCCAGCCACTTCGATCAGGGTGACGGTAGATCATCAGAACTAAGGCTGTTTCTCAGCAAATCATATCCGACCTTAAGTCTGGTTTCACTCAATGCGTCGGCTCCACCACGGGGTCGATCAGCGTGCGACCCCCGTCGATGGTCAGGATCTGCCCGATCATGAACCCCGACGCATCCGAGGCCAGATATTGCACCGTCTCGGCCAATTCCGACGGCGCGGCGATCCGGCCCATGGGCGTCGCATCCACGATGGCCTGACGCAGATCGCCCTCCTCCTTCAGCCGGGTCTTCAAGTTCGCCGACATGACCGATCCCACCGCAATACCATTCACCCGGATCCGGTCGCGCGCCAGACTGACCGCCAGGCTGCGCGTCATCTGATCCAGGGCCGCCGCCGACACCGAATAGCCCAGCAATTCCGGCTGAGTGCGGCGCCCGGCGATGGACCCGATATTCACGATCGTCCCGATGGTCCCGACCCGCGTCCCCTCGGTCGCGTCATCGGCCACTTGATGGATCATTCGCTTGGCCACCGCCTGGCTCAGGCGCAAGGCGGTCAGCAGGTTCTGCTCGAGCAGCGTCATCACCGAATTGTCCTCGGAATCCAGCGGATCGGTCACCATGATCTGGCGCGAGGCGTTGACCAGGATATCCACCCGGTCGAAGGCGTCGATGGTCGCCGACAGCAGGTTCGCCACCGTCAGCCGCTCGCGCAGGTCGCCCGCGAAATAGCGCAGGTTACCGCCCTCTTCAGACTGGGCCTCGCCGACTTCTTCCTCCAGCCGGTCCTCGTCGCGGTCGGCGAACATCACATTCGCGCCCTGCGCGACGAAATGCCGGGCGATGGCCAGGCCCACGCCATTGGCCGCGCCGGTGACGATGGCGGTCTTGCCGCTGATGCTCAGGCTCATCTGGTCCGCCTCGGTCTTTGCGCCTCGATCACCTTGTAGCCATCCCGTTCCTCAAGGACCAAGGTTTCCGCAAAGGCATCCGTCAGCGCCGCCTCGTAGGGCAGGTGCCGATTGGCCACCAGGCGGAGGCGCCCGCGGGGGGCCAGCCGCGCGGCGGCGGCCACGAAGGCGCGGCCCAGATCGGGGTCCGCCTTGCGCGAAACATGGAAGGGCGGGTTCGAGACGACCCAATCGAAGGGCCCGCCATCGAAGCGTGTCGCGTCGGCCCAATGGAACGACGCCCTTGGATCGGTCACGTTCAGCCGCGCGCAATCCAGCGCCGCCCGCTCCGCCTCGACCAGCGCCACGGCCGTCACCGCATCCGAGGCCAGAATGCCGCGGGCAAGAAACCCCCATCCCGCGCCCAAGTCGCAGACCCGGCCGGACACGTCCCCCAGATGCTTCGCCAGCAGGGCCGAACCGGGATCGATCCCATCGGCCGAAAAGACGCCCGCCGTGGTCAGGAAACCATCCGCCTCCAGCGGTGTGGCGGCCCAGCCGTCGGGCGCCGGCGCGGCGGGAAAGGCGAAGCACTTCCCATGGGCTTTCGACACCACCTCGTCCAACTCAAACGTCGCCCGGCACAGCTTCAGCACCGATTCCACCCCATCCGCCTTATTGCCATCCACGATCACCGGCGCGCCTTCGGGCAGCGCCGCGCAGGCCGTCGCGATCAGATCCAGCGCCAGCGCCTTGGCGCGAGGCAGGCAAACCAGCGCCGCGGCGAAGTCGCCCTCGACCGTCTCGGCCACCTCGACCCGGCGGGCCAAGGCATCGTGGTCGGGGCGAAACCCGGTCACGGCGACCACGCGGTCCAGCGGCAAAGGCGACAAGTCCATCTGTCCCGACGGCCGCAGCAACAGGATGCGCCCGGCATCCGGCAACGCCAAGGCGCCCGAGAGCGCGTAGGACAGGCGAACATTCATGGTCGAAAGGGCAGCCCGCGGAGGAGGACTACTCCTCCTTTTCCATCGTGCATTGCAGCGGATGCTGATTGCGACGCGCGAAATCCATCACTTGCGCCACCTTGGTCTCGGCGATCTCGTGGCTGAACACGCCGACCACGGCCACACCTTTCTTATGCACCGTCAGCATGATCTCGACCGCTTGGGCATGGGTGATGCCGAAAAACCGCTCCAACACATGCACGACGAATTCCATCGGCGTGTAATCGTCGTTCAGAAGAAGCACCTTGTACAAAGGCGGCTTCGCCGTCTTCGGTTTGGTCTTGGTGACGACGGAGACGTCGCCATCCTCACCGGGTGTGTCAGCCATGGCGTAGAGTCGGTCCATTCCGGTCATGTCCATTCCGTCGGGTCGCTGCGTCGCATCAGCCATATATCGGTCCGAGTGATCCCGTCATATAGGCGACGAGCCGTGTAAGGGAAGGGGGCCGCGATGCCCATCACAACGATTGGTTTCGACGCCGATGACACACTTTGGCACAACGAAACGATCTTTGCGTTAACGCAGGACAAGTTCGCCGACCTGCTGCGCGACCATGCCGACCCCGATCACCTGATGGATCGGCTGCTGGCGGCCGAGCGGCGCAATCTGGGCCATTACGGCTTCGGCATCAAAGGGTTCACCCTGTCCATGGTCGAAACGGCCATCGAGGTCACCGATGGCCGCGTTCCCGCCTCGGTCATCGGCGCCATCCTGGCCGAGGGGCGCGACATGCTGCGCCACCCCGTCGACCTTATGCCCCATGCCGAAGCGGCGATCCGCGATTTGGCCCCTGACTACACGCTGGTGTTAATCACGAAGGGGGATTTGCTGGACCAGGAACGCAAATTGGCCGAGTCGGGGTTGGGCGATCTCTTCGACGGGATCGAGATCGTCAGCGACAAGACCCGGGCCACCTATGACCGCGCCTTTTCTGCCCATGGTGACGGGCCCGAACAGGCGCTGATGGTCGGCAATTCCATGAAATCCGACGTTATCCCCGCCATCGAGGCCGGGGCCTGGGGCGTGTTCTGCCCGGCCCAGATCGAATGGGCCCTGGAACGGGCCGATCCGCCCAGCCACTCGCGGTATCACCGGATCGCGAGCTTGGGCGAATTGCCGCCCCTCATTGCCGACCTATCCTAAAGTGTGCCGTTGGGTTAAGGCCTGCGCTCCCCGCGCTTCTGCCGGGGGCCGCCCTGTCGCCCTCGGCCCGTCAGCCGAGGAGCGCGCCATGATCGAGCCGACCGACCGACCGATAAGTCACATCCTGTTGGGGGCCGCCATCGTGGTCACCGCCGCGGGAATCGCGGTTATCTTGCCCCCGGCGCTGACGGGCGCGGCTCTGATCCTGATTCTGCTGCGGATTTGCTGGCTGGAAGACAACATCAAGTCCGATCTCCTGGACACCACGACCTTGCCTGCCAACCATGAGCACCCTCTGCGCCAACGGGCCGCCCTGCTGGGGGCCGAGCCCGATATCCGCAGTGCCGCGATGATGGCCACGGCCCTGCGCGGCCAGGCCCAGGCGCTCTGGGCGGCGGGGTTCGGGGCGCTGTCGACCTTGGCGGCGGTCCAGTTGGTCTGGCATCCGCCCTTTGCCTTGCTTGTCGGGATCTTCATGGTCTGGCTCGGCTTCCGTCGCGCCGATCGCTTGTTGGTCACGCTCGCCTATCTGGAACAGGGACGGCCCTTGCCCAAAGAGGCGCTGTGGTCCGCCCATCCCTGGGTGCATTCCCACACGGTGCGCGATGAGTGAGGAGCGCCGGCCCCGCGGGGCGGGGGCCGCCTGGGTGTTTCGCGCGCGAAACATTTTCGTTCGTTAACAGTGGATTAATTCGGTGTTGAGTCCCGGCGAGAGCGGTTGAGCGGCCCCTTGGACTGGACGATAGCCCAACCGTCAGACCAATTCCCCCTCGGCCGTCAGCACGCGCTTCCCGCCGAGCCACGGGGCGAGACCGTCCGGCAGGACGACCGAGCCGTCCGCCTGCTGCCCGTTCTCCAACACCGCGATCAGACACCGCCCCACGGCCAAACCCGACCCGTTCAGCGTATGGACGAAATCGGGCTTCCCGCCGCCTTCGGGGCGGAACCGCGCATTCATGCGCCGGGCCTGGAAGTCGCCGGTGGTCGAACAGCTCGAAATCTCACGATAGGTGTTCTGCCCGGGCAGCCAGACCTCGATATCGTGCGTCCGCCGCGCCCCGAACCCCATATCGCCGGTGCAGAGCACCACCGTTCGATAGGGCAGGCCCAGCCGTTCCAGAATATCCTCCGCGCAGCGCGTCATCCGGTCCAACTCGGCCCGGCTTTCCTCGGGATGCACGACCGACACCATCTCGACCTTCTCGAACTGATGCTGCCGCAGCATGCCCGCCGTATCGCGCCCCGCCGACCCGGCCTCGGACCGGAAGCACAGCGTATGCGCGACCATCCGGCGGGGCAGGGCGCCCGCATCCAGGATATCCCGGGCCACCGAATAGGTCAGCGTCACCTCGCTGGTGGGGATCAACCAATACCCTTCCCGCGTCAGAAAGCTTTCATCGCCGAATTTCGGCAGCTTGTCCGTGCCCAGCATCGCGTCATCGCGGACCAGAACCGGCGTCTGATGCTCGACCAAGCCGTTCTCGGCCACGTGGGTGTCCAACATGAACTGTGCCAAGGCCCGATGCAGCCGCGCCACCGCGCCGCGCAGCATCACGAACCGCGCGCCCGACAGCTTGGCCGCCGTCTCGAAATCCATGCCCGGCACCACGCCCGGAATCTCGAAATGCTCGACTGGGGTGAAATCGAACGCCCGCGGCTCGCCCCACCGCCGGATCTCGACGTTATCGGCTTCCTCGGCCCCTTCGGGCACATCCGCATCCGGCAGGTTCGGGATCTCCAACAGGGCGTCGCGCAAGGCGGCGTCCTTCTCGCGCGCCTCATCCTCCAACCGCGCGATCTCGGCCTTCTTATCGGCCACTAAGCTGCGCAGCCGCTCGAATTCCGCTTCGTCCCCCGAGGCCTTGGCCGCGCCGACCTGCTTCGACGCCGCGTTCCGTTCGGCCAAGGCCGCTTCGGACGCGGTGATGCAACCCCGCCGCGCCTCGTCCAGCGCCAGCAACTCGGACGACATGGGCGCGAGGCCGCGCTTGGCCAGCCCCGCATCGAAGGCGGCAGGGTCGTCTCGGATCGCTTTGATGTCGTGCATGGCTGTGGCCTCCGGATCTTGCCCCGCCCCATGCCATAGGCCCGCGCGGCTTGCCACCGTCCCTTGCGCCCCCCATGTGCCCCGAATAGGTTGCCGCGACGTTCCGACAGGGGCGCAAGACGACGCCCACCCGAGCCCGAGGACCAGACATGTTCGCAACCCCCGCCTATGCGCAGGCCGCCGGAGGCGCCGGCGCCGGTTTCGCCAGCTTCATCCCCCTGATCCTGATCTTTGCGATCATGTACTTCCTGCTGATCCGTCCCCAGCAAAAGAAGCTGAAGGAACACAAGGCCATGGTTGAAGCCCTGCGGCGCGGCGACCAAGTGGTCACCCAAGGCGGCGTGATCGGGAAGGTGTCCAAGGTGAAAGACGACAACGAGGTCGAGGTCGAAATCGCCGACGGCGTGAAAATCCGGGTCGTGAAATCCACCATCGCCCAGGTATTGTCCAAGACCGAACCGGCGGCCTGAGCCGATGTTGCAAATCGCGCTTTGGAAGCGGCTTCTGATCGTCCTGACCTGCGCCTTCGGTCTACTCTTGGCGATGCCGAACCTCTTCTACGGCACGGTGGAACGCTACAACGACGCACATCTGGCGTTGGAACGCACGGGCGCGGTATCCGCCGAGTTGGAGCCCGCGCTGGACGATTGGCCCGATGTCCTGCCCTCGGGCCTGGTTAATCTCGGCCTCGACCTGCGCGGCGGTGCCCATCTGCTGGCCGAAGTGCAATTGTCGGACGTCTACGAAAGCCGCGTCGAGGCCTTTTGGCCCGATGCCCGCGATGCCCTGCGCGACGTCCGCGATCAGGTCGGCACCATCCGCCGGCAGGATGCGCCGGCGGGCGAACTGCGTATCCGCATCAGCGAACCGGCCGGGATCCAGCAGGCCGTCGCCGCTGTCCGCGACTTGGCCTCGCCCATCCAATCCCTGACCGGGGTCGGCCAGACCGATATCGACGTCACCGGCGCGGGCGACATCGTGACCCTGACCCTGTCGGAGGCCGAGCGCGCGGCCACCGACGACCGCACGCTACAGCAGAGTCTGGAGATCATCCGCCGCCGCGTAGACGAGGCCGGGACGCGGGAGCCGACGATCCAGCGCCAGGGCGCCGACCGCATCCTGATCCAGGTGCCTGGCATCGGGTCGGCGGCGGAATTGAAGGAACTGATCGGCACCACGGCTCAACTGACCTTCCACCCGGTGGTCAGCCGACAGGGCACGGCGGGACAGAGCGTCGATATCGACGAACTCCTCGTCCCCGACCTGGAATTTCCCGACCAATACTACGTCCTGGAACGCACCCCGGTCGTCACCGGCGACGACTTGGTGGATAGCCAAGGCGCCTTCGACCAGAATGGCCGCCCCGCCGTCACCTTCCGCTTCAACCCCCAAGGCGCCCGTGCTTTCGGCCAATACACGGCGGCCAATATCGGTTCCCCCTTCGCCATCGTCCTCGACGACGAGGTGGTGACCGCCCCCGTCATCCAATCCGCCATCACCGGCGGCTCGGGCCAGATCACTGGCAATTTCACCGTCGAGGAGGCCAACCGCCTCTCCATTCTGCTGCGCGCCGGTGCCCTCCCGGCCGAACTGACTTTCCTCGAAGAACGGACCATCGGCCCGGAACTCGGTCAAGACAGTATCGACGCGGGCCAGATCGCCTCCATCGTCGCCATGGCCGCCGTCCTGGTCTTCATGATCCTCGCCTACGGCCTCTTCGGGACGTTCGCCACCGTGGCCCTCGGCATCAACGTCGCTCTGATCTTCGGCCTCTTGTCCCTCATCGGCGGCACTCTGACGCTGCCGGGCATCGCCGGCATCGTCCTGACCATCGGCATGGCGGTCGACGCCAATGTCCTGGTGTTTGAGCGTATCCGAGAGGAACTCAAAACCGCCAAGGGCCCCGCCCGCGCCATCGAACTCGGCTACGAACGCGCCCTTAGCGCCATCGTCGACGCCAACATCACCACCTTCATCATCGCCACGATCCTCTTCACCTTGGGCTCGGGCCCGGTGCGCGGCTTCGCGGTGACGCTCGGCATCGGCATCCTCACCTCGGTCTTCACGTCGATCTTCGTGACCCGCCTGCTCATCGTGCTCTGGTTCGAGCGCCGCCGCCCCCGCACCATCCAGGTCTGACCCATGCGCCTCCGCCTCGTCCCGCAAGAGACCAATTTCGACTTCTTCCGCTACCGCAAGATCACCTTCGGCGGCTCGATCATCGCCATGATCGCCTCGATCCTGATCTGGCTGACCGTCGGCCTGAACTTCGGCATCGACTTCCTGGGCGGCACCACGATCCGCACTGAGGCCACCTCCGAAGTCTCGGTGGCCGATTACCGCGAGGCGCTGGCGCCTCTGGACCTGGGCGACATCACCATCTCCGAGGTCTTCGACCCGACCTTCGAGGAAGGGCAGCACGTCGCCCAAGTCCGCATCCAGGCCCAGGAAGGCCAGGAATCCGTCACCCCCGACGTCATTTGCGCCGTCGAAGACGCCCTGCGCGTCGTCGACCCGTCGATTACCTTCCCGTCCGTCGAGTCCGTCGGCCCCAAGGTCTCCGGCGAACTCATCCAAACCGCCCTCCTGGCCGTCGCCGCCTCTCTCGGGGCGATCCTGATCTACATCTGGCTGCGCTTTGAATGGCAGTTCTCGGTCGGTGCCATCGCCGCTCTGGTCCATGACGTCATCCTGACCATCGGTGTCTTCTCCCTGCTCCAGATCCGGTTCGACCTGGCCACCATCGCGGCCCTGCTGACCATCATCGGCTATTCGATCAACGACACCGTGGTCCTGTTCGATCGCCTGCGGGAGAATCTGATCAAGTTCAAGAAGACCGCCTTGCAAGAGGTCATGAACCGCTCCACCAACGAGACCCTCAGCCGGACCCTGATGACCTCCGGCACGACTCTCCTGGCGCTGCTGGCCCTCCTGATCCTCGGCGGGGATGTCATCCGCGGCTTCGTCTTTGCCATCTTCTGGGGCGTGATCGTTGGTACCTATTCCTCGGTCTACGTGGCCAAGAACGTCGTCCTGATGCTCGGTCTCGACCGCGAGCCGAAGAAGCCCGACGCTGGCATGCAAGTCCCCGTCGGCGATGAGGCCTGACGGCGCCCTCAGCGCCCCGCTGTCCTCGGGCCTGACCCGAGGACCTCTGGCCGCCAAGCCCCCGAACGTCAGGGCCCATGCCTGACGCCCTCGTCGCCGCCCTCACCGATCCCAGCCTCCCCTGGCTTCTGGCCGCCGTCCTGGCCGCGGGCGTCGTCTACGGCTTCGCGGGGTTCGGCGCCGCACTCATCTTCATGCCCGTCGCCGCCCGCGTGGCCTCGCCCGAAGTGGCCGTCGCCGCCTTTTCGGTCGCGGCCATCGGCAGCGCCGTCACCATGCTGCCGAAGACCTGGCCCGCCTGCGACAAACGCACGACAGTCCCGATGATCGTTGCCGCCACGCTGACCATGCCGCTGGGCGTCATGGCCCTGACCCGCCTGCCGGAAACGCCGCTGCGCTGGGCCATCTGCGCGCTGGTCGCCATCACCTTGGCGGGTGTGATCGCCGGTTGGAAACTCCGCCTTTCCAACGCCCCCGGCCCCCGCCTTGGCATTGGCGCTGCCGCGGGCCTTATGGGCGGCGCGACGGGCCTGCTCGGTCCCGTCGTGATCCTGATCGCCCTGTCCGGTGGCGACAAAGCCGCCCAGATGCGCGCGAACCTGGCGACCTTCCTGACCACGGTCACCCTGATCCTGCTGCCCTCGCTCTGGTGGCAAGGGGTTCTGCCGCCCCCGGTCCTCTGGCTCGGCCTGATCCTGACGCCGGTCTACATGATCGGAACGATCGTCGGCCAACGCCTCTTCCGCCCCCACGCCGAGCGTCTCTACCGAGGCCTCGCCTATGTCGTCGTCACGGGCGCCGTCCTTCTGGGCTTGCCGATCTAAAGCCCCCCACCAGACCCGCGACACATCGTTCTCTTCACCGGATACGGCACCCAATTCCCGTTTCCCGGCCAAGACGGCACAGCACTGGATCGTCGATGCACTTCAGAACCGGGGCTCCTTGGCAATCGCTAACCCATCGCCCGATCCGGCTTAGCGTGGCGATTTCAGAAGACCGCCCGATCACCTGGCCACCTTAAAACGGCCCTCGGATCGCCGGGTCGCGATCATCGAGGGGCTGGCGGCCTGGACGGGGGCAATGCTCAACACCGGCCCAGGGGCCATCTGACGGGCCGAACCCGCGGAATGGCAACGATGTTCGTCGGCGCGGTGCGCTACTCGCCCATTCGGGCCTGGCGCAGCGCGCGGTATCCTTCGGCTGTACGTATTTGGTCGATCGGGTTGCGCGCGACCTCGGGGATCGGGCTCGCTGCTTCCGAACTGGGGCGGAATGCGTCGCGCTTCGTTCCCGGTGGCGGTTGACCGTAATCGTTGCGGTATCCCTCGGACGGCATGCACAACATGATGAGCTGGATGAAAATACCGACCAACGGGATCAGCGCGATCCAGTACCACCACCCGCTGCGTCCGATGTCGTGGAACCGCCGCACCATAGCCGAGATCTGGGCGATCGACAGATAGAGCATCATCAATGCCAGGACCTTGATCCGCAGCAGCAGGGACGACGTCACATCTTCCGTCATGATCGTGCCCAGGGTCTCTTCGTCGGCCCCTGCCGCCAACGCGGCCAGCGCGGGGGCCAAGATCGGCCAGATGGCCCAGAAGTAAGCGGCCATCCATGCGACTGTGAGGAAGAGTACGAACCACCAATATTCACTGCGCGGCGCGCGCCCAGAGAAGGTCAATGGATGCGTTAGACAACGGATCGTTGCGTCGATGGGTCCCATGGGGCTGCTCCATGCCGGAATGATCGCGACGTACAGCGTCCTTTGGGCCCCCGATGGCCCGGATCATGGCGATATTTTGGCAACGCTTCGCCGACCCGGCCGCACTTGGCGAAATTGTGAACGGCGTCTCCCTTTCGGATGCCGCAGCGGCGGCGTTAATTCTTCTGCAAATATCAAAAAACCGACAGGATTCGACGCTTATGACACGGACAACGCGCCGCACCTTCCTCGCCGGAGCAGCCGCCACGCTCGGAACGCCTGCCCTGGCGCAAGCCACCGACGATTTCGGTTACCCGCTCGACGACGCGCCCGAAACGACGCGGCGCAACACGTCCAGCTTCGAGATGATCGACTGGCGCGACCATTTCCCGGACTTGGGTAAGGCCACCATCATCTGCGACACCACCAGCCGTGCCCTGCATTACTGGGACGCGACCGGCACCGATTACCGGCTTTACCCGACTTCGGTTCCCATGACCGATGAATTGACGCGCCGCGGCTATACCGAGATCGTGCGCAAGAAGGTCGGCCCGACCTGGACGCCCACCGCCAACATGCGCGCCCGCGATCCCAGCCTGCCCGAATTCATGGATGCCGGGCCGGGCAACCCGCTGGGCAGCCATGCCATGTATCTCAGCTGGCCCGCCTATCTGATCCACGGCACCCACGACACCCGCAAGATCGGGCGCCGGTCGTCGTCTGGCTGCATCGGTCTCTATAACGAAAAGATCGAAGAATTGTTTAACATCACGCCCATCGGCACCCAGGTCCGCGTGATCTAACCCGCGCCGCCAATCGCCACTGGCCAGGGTTTTCAAAAACCCTGGCCAAATCCTTCCAAGGATTTGCCGCCCCCGGCGATCGTCGGTTCTTCAATCGCACAGTCGCGGCCCCGATCAGAGCGTCGCCCACCGGTTTGCCTATGGCGCCTTTGCCTTGCTTTCGGGCGGCGCGGCGCTGGCCGCGACCGGCCCGGTGGCTTCTGCAAGCCGCCCCGCAAGCGGGGCGGCACGGTCGGTGCCCAGATCGACCCTCTGCCGCTTCACCAGCCAGGGCGAAGGCCCAGCATCCCCGATCTGCGCCTTCCAGAACCCGTCCGCAATCGGCCCCCACTCTTGCCCCTTTGGCAAACTCTGCCACAGTGCGAACCCAAGGGGATCGCCATGACCACACCCGCCTTCACCATGGGCATCGAGGAGGAATATCTCCTCGTCGATCCCGAAACCGGCGAATTGCGCGAGGCGCCGCAGGCTCTCATGGAGGCCGCCGTCGAGACCTTGGGCGATCAGGTTTCCCCCGAATTCCTGCAATGCCAAATCGAGGTCGGCACGGGTGTCTGTGCCGACATCACCGGCGCCCGCGCCGACTTGTCCAACCTGCGCCGCACTGTGAAAGCCCTGGCGAACGACCACGGCTTGGCACCCATCGCCGCATCCTGCCACCCGTTCTCGGATTGGCGTGACCAGCAAACCACCGACAAGGACCGCTACCGCACGCTCGCGCGCGACCTGCGGGCCGTGGCCGACCGGATGTTGATCTGCGGAATGCATGTCCATGTGGGCGTCGAAGACGAGGCGACGCGCATCGACCTGATGCGTCAGTTCACCTATTTCCTGCCGCATCTCCTGGCCCTCTCCGGCTCTTCGCCCTACTGGCAGGGCGAAGATACCGGCCTCGCCAGCTACCGCCTGACCGTCTTCGACAATCTTCCGCGCACTGGCCTGCCTCCAAACCTCGCCAATTGGGACGATTGGCGGCGCTCCGTCCAAACCCTGGTCAATCTGGGTGTGATCGAAGACGCCACCAAGATTTGGTGGGATTTGCGTCCCTCCCACACGTTCCCCACGCTCGAAACGCGGATCTGCGATATCTGTCCCCGGATCGAGGACACCCTGACCCTTGCCGCGCTGATCCAATGCACCCTGCGCATGCTCTGGCGTCTGTCGAAGCAAAACCAGCGCTGGCGGGTCTATGACCGCTTTCTGATCGACGAAAACCGTTGGCGCGCCCAGCGCTACGGCATCCGCGAAGGGCTGATAGATTACGGCCGCAAGGATATCCTGCCGTTTCCGTTCCTGATGGAAGAATGGCTCGACCTCATTGCCCAGGATGCCGAACATCTGGGCTGCACCGATCAGATCGAACATGCTCGCACCATGGCGCTTGCAAGTGCGGCCGACCGCCAGCGCGCTGTCCACGACGCGGCAATCGCGCGCGGCGCAGATCACCAGGGCGCCCTGCGCGCCGTGGTCCACCACCTGGTGGCGGAGTTCGATGTCGGTCTTTGATCGACGTCGCAAGGTGCGTCAGAACGCCATCTCACGATAACGCGGGAGCGGATCGTGGAGCCGTTAGCCGCCCGTCCCGCTCAGCCTTCCACAGCATTTCGGGTTGATTGGAGGCAAGGTCGTCGCAAGGCGTGTTCGACAGAAGAAACAAGCTGCATCTTCCGCAGCGTATCAAGTGCAAGGCGCTTCAGCCGCCCGTGCTGCCCAAAGTCGTCGAGTTGATTGTGGTCGGACCGGTCCCGATGATCCAGTCGGCTCCGACGCGCTCGCTCCGAACCGCCAGGTCGGCCTCGCTCGCGCCCGTGCCGGTCCAGCGATCGACACCACGCTCTCCCATGACCAGCGCAAGGGCCGCTTCGGAATCCGACACGCGCCCGACATTGTCGGCCGTCAGCTCCTCCCCCGAAGCCAAGACGCTCTGGACCGCCAGCCGGCTGGCCTGCGTCATCCCGGCATCCAAGTCTTCCAGTAATGCCGGGTCCAGGTTGCGCATCTCGGCCACCAGCAGGTCATACATTGCCTGGTCGTAGGGCACGTAACCTGGATCGGCCTCTTCGGGGCTGCCGCCAAGCGGCCAGATTCCGAATTGCTCCCACGGGTAGCTCGCCTGGAAGACCGTCTCGATCTCGTACGACGCCATCACCGTCGAGATATCGCCGGACAGGTTCTGGATCCCCCCTCTGACGACCGTGCTGACGGCCAACCCAAGCCCGACCAGCGCTGCCGTCAACACCACCCAATCGACGGTCACGGCGCCATTCTCGTCGGACAGAAAACCATGCGGCATCATCGGAGCCTCCACACAAACACCAAACGTGGTTATAGGCCAAAACTTGGTCCAATTTGGGCAGCCCAAGGCCATGATCAGGGTGTCGTTGGCAGGCAATTCTTGTCTGACGCTACCAATGTTTCCCTAGTCTGGCCTTTCCAGACCCGCATCGGGGCCTAACCTTCCAATCGGATCGACGGATTGGAACGGCCCATGAACCTCACCGAAGTCATCTTCGACGACGCCCGCCCCTTTGACGGCTACGGGCCCGGCTTCTTCCGCATCGGGGGCGAGGTGGTGGACGGCCCCCTGATCCTGCATCCCGGCGGCCGGGCCGCTTGGCAAGGTTACGCCGATATCGGGCCGCTCACCGGCCTGTCGGGCAAGATCGACGTCATCTTCATCGGCACCGGCGCCGAGATCGCCCATGTTCCCGCCGACCTGCGTGCCGCTGTCGAAGATGCGGGCCTCGGGCTTGAGGTCATGAACACCCCCGCCGCCTGCCGCACGTATAACGTGCTCATCGGCGAAGGGCGCCGCGTTGCCGCCGCTGTCCTGCCGGTTCCGTAACGTGGGGTTTCACCCCATCTCCTGCCTCACCAATGTCCGGTATTCTCCATCGACGCCCAAGGCTCCTGCTTGGGCTTCGCGTCGCCCTTCTGCAAAAGCTCCACCGACACGTTGTCCGGTGACCGCACAAACGCCATATGCCCGTCCCGCGGCGGCCGGTTGATGGTCACGCCCTTGTCCATCAACATCTGACATGTCTCGTAGATATCATCGACCGTATAGGCCAGATGCCCGAAATGCCGCGCATCCGACGGCAACCCGTCATCGCCGTCCCAGTTATAGGTCAGCTCCACATCCGCGTGGCCGTCCGCCTGATCCGGCGGGCACAGGAAGACCAGCGTGAACCGCCCGCCCTCATTGTCCATGCGCCGCCGTTCCACCAGCCCCAGCAGCTTGTAGAACTCGACCGACTTTTCCAGGTCCTTCACCCGGACCATGGTATGCAGATAGGTGATGGGCATCGCGGTTCTCCTCTTGGTTGGGCGCAAGGGTAGCGGAGGCCCGGGCACCCGCAACCCCGTCTGACCGATTGACGGGATCGGTCAGAACGATAGGGTCGCATGCCCAGACCAAGCCTGCCGCTGGCGCGCCCTGGGACGATCAAACCAGAAGCGAGGCGTCCGTGATGTCGGCCAGATCGGTCTGCCGCAGGATTACAGTCACACCCTGATCCGCGAAGACGGCCGCATTCTCGACCTGGCTGAACTGCGCCAAGGCGTCCGCAGCGCTATCATAGTCGAAATCGCGCAGATCCAGCCGGTCCCAGGGCTCGAAATCCACCACGGTCTGGCGCCCCCCGTCACCGGTGTTGAAGACGAACACATCCGATAGCAGCCCCCCCGCCAGGTAATTGTTGCCTTCGCCGCCGATCAGCACGTCGTCATAGCCCAGCGACCGCACCCATTCGACCAACCCCGCATCGTCGGAGAGCGTCACCATCGCCGCCACATAATCCCCGCGCGACACCCCGCCCGCTAGCAACGCCTCGGCCATGTCCAATTCGGCTTCGGTCGGTGCGGTGCCGGACTGGCCCGTCAGAACCTTTTCCGTGAAGTCCCGATCCGATAGCGGGTCCGACGCCATGTATTCGATCGATTGCATGATCCGGTCGGCCAACCCCGACAGATCCAGGCCGCCAGCCATGGCCTGGCTCCAATTGACGAACCCGCCCAGATCAGGGGCCCGATCCAGGAGCATGTGATAGGCCGTGAAGATTTCGTCGGTTACCGTGTCGGACCCGCTTCGCAGGAAGGGTGAGAATTCCTCGCCATCCAACTTGTTCCGCAACTCTTCGCTATCTGAAAAGCGGAATG
This sequence comes from Pseudomonadota bacterium, assembly GCA_039180995.1. Classification (GTDB taxonomy): domain Bacteria; phylum Pseudomonadota; class Alphaproteobacteria; order Rhodobacterales; family Rhodobacteraceae; genus Jannaschia. The sequence goes on along the minus strand of JBCDCW010000057.1, from coordinate 1,133 downwards.
CGAGGTCAGCAAAGTAATAGAAATTATTCGTCAGATCGTCGATCATCCGATCACGGGCCGGGTCATCGCCCGCGCCATCTGGTCCGCGCAAATTCCGGTAGAGCGTGTCGATAAATGCCGCGTTGACCGCCGGGTCGCTCGAATACTCCGAGGAGGGCGTCAAGGCGTCGCTTTGGGCCAAAAACTCTTCGCTCTGTAAGATATTGCTGATCGTATTGTACAAGCCATCTCGTTCTGCGGCAGCCACGTTGGTCGTCAGGCCCGGCAAGTCCGGGGTCCGGCCCAGCAAAGCGACATAGGCGCGATAAATCGCGGCCGTCATTTCCAGATCAATGTCTGCGGGAACAGAGTCGTCCCCGATCAGCACATCGTTTCCACCCGCGCCGATCAGGATATCGGCCTCCCCAAGACCTCGGATCACCTCACCAGAATCGCGACCGATCATACTGTCCCGACCGATCGTTCCTTTCCAGTCTTCGGCCCCAAACCCGTATGTCCAATCGGATATTTGTGTGGCAGGGGCTTGCGTAACACTGGCGATCGGACCTTCGATCGGCGAAAAGAGCCCTGTCGCCTCGACCGTATAGTCACCAAGATTGACAAGCGTATGGTAACTGTAACTTCCAACTTCGACAAAAATAGTCTCGTCAGTCAGAGGGGTATAGTAGAGGACGTCTCCGAAACCAGAATCGAGCACGACGTCTCCGTCGGGTCCGCCTCGAAGTGTCTGGACATAGACATTCGTTTCATCCGACAGGGCTTCGAAGGAATAGACTCCGCCTGCCTCCAGATCGACCGCGAACCAATCACGGTCACCTTGGTTCAGGCCGAGCGAGATTGGATCATAGGCTTCGGAAAAGTCGATCCGCCCTGTTGCAGAACCGCCGATTTCAAGACGTCCGGCTCCGTCGGGGCGATCTGCGAAATCGTCCATAATTTCGCTTAAGCGGAGGCTATAGATGCCAACATCAAAATTATTGAACGCCTCAGCGGAAATGAAGTAGGTTCCGTCGGTTGGCACACTCACGAATGCCCGGCTATTTCTTCCAACTCCAGAATCATCGTCAAAACCCAGAGGTCCCGACTCACCGATCACGAGCGATCCCGACTCGTCATAAAGCCCACTAAGGAGC
>JBCDCW010000056.1:0-16858 GCA_039180995.1 Pseudomonadota bacterium | reverse complement strand
CGCGACCTCACCGTGCAGGGCACCGTCGGCCGCGAGTTCATGATCATCGCCGAGGGTGAGGCCACCGTTCGCCGCAACGGCCGCCTCGTCGCGACACTCGGCCCCGGCGACTTCTTCGGTGAGCTCGCCGTGATCGCCGGTGTGCCCCGGACCGCCACCGTCACCGCCGAGACCACGATGGTGGTCGAGGCGCTGAACCGGCGCGAGTTCTCGTCGCTGCTCGACGAGAGCCCCAAGCTCGCTCGCAAGATCCTCGTCGGCGCGGTGAAGCGTCTGCACGAGCTCGAAGAGGGCGTCGTTCGCTAGTCCGATGACGGAGGTCGTGGTCGTCGGCAGCGCGAACCTCGACCTCGTCGTCGAGGTCGACACCATCCCGCTCGTCGGGGAGACCGTCCTCGGCGGTGACCTGCGCCGAATCCCCGGCGGCAAGGGCGCCAACCAGGCGGTCGCCGCAGCGCGCCTCGGACGCGACGTCGCCATGGTCGGCCGCATCGGCGACGACGAGGGCGGCACGATCCTTCGAACCGCCCTCGAGCGCGACGGTGTCGACACCACCCATGTCGTCGTCACCGCCGACACCCCCAACGGCGTGGCGCTGATCTCCGTCGGCGCCGATGGCGACAACGCGATCGTGGTGAGCCCGGGCGCCAACGGGCGGGTCAGCCCCGCCGACATCGACACCGCAGGCGAGCTTCTCGACGCGGCGACGGTCACCCTCCTCCAGCTCGAGGTTCCGCTCGATGCTGTCCAGGCTGCCGCGGCCCGAGCCGGCGGCACGGTGATCCTCAATCCCGCTCCTGCCCCGGCCGAGCCGCTACCGATGAGCCTGCTCGCCGACGTCGACGTGCTCGTGCCGAATCAGACGGAGCTGGCCACCCTCGCCGGTCACGACGGCTCGGTCGACCTCGCGACCGCCGCCGACCTCGCCGGCCGCCTTCCCAGTCGTTCGGTGATCGTCACGCTCGGCGCCGACGGCGCCCTCGTCGTCCTCGACGGCGACGCCACCCACGTGCCGGCCCCGGTCGTCACGCCGGTCGACACCACCGCAGCGGGCATTCTACGTGCCGTCAAGAATCGCTTCGGCCCAGCGGACGAGATCGGCGTCTTCGAGATGACGGGCGCGGGCCTGGCCGAAGTCGCCAACCCGTCGGCCCTGTTCCTGGGCGAACGCGACACCCCTGCCCCCGGCTCCGTCGTCTTCGCGGGCATCGAGGGCACCCGGCCCCTGCTGGTGGAAATCCAGGCGCTGGTCGCGCCAAGCCAACTGTCTCAGCCCAGACGCGCCGTGGTCGGCTGGGATGGCAGCCGCCTGTCGATGATCCTCGCCGTTCTGGAATCCCGCACCGGCATCACCTTCGCGGGCCTCGACGTCTACCTGAACGTCGCCGGCGGCATCCGCATCCAGGAACCGGCGGCCGACCTGGCCGTCGCCTGCGCGCTGCTGTCGGCGCGGGAAGACGCCGCGATCCCACCCGAAACTGTGGTCTTCGGAGAACTCTCGCTCTCGGGCGCACTCCGCCCCGTGGCCCAAGCCGAAAATCGCTTGAAGGAAGCCGCGAAACTTGGTTTCACCGCCGCAATGGCGCCCAAAGGGTGCAAAACGGGGGATGCGGGACAGATCGTGCCGCGGCTTCTGCCGGATCTCTCGACCCTGGTGGGCGACGTGTTCGGCGCGGGTTGATCCCTCGGCAAAGCCCGATAAGGGCGCATGAGGGACGGGCATGGACGGTTTCACGATCATCGACGGCGCGGTCGCGGGCATCATCGTCATCTCGGCGATCCTGGCCTATTCGCGCGGCCTGGTGCGCGAGGCCATGGCCGTGCTCGGCTGGGTCGCCGCCGCCGTGCTGGCCTTCAGCTTCGCCGGCGCGTTCGAGCCGCTGGTCCGCGAAATCCCCGTTGTCGGCGACTTCCTGGGCGATAGCTGCGAATTGGCCGTCTTGGCCGCCTTCTCGCTGGTCTTTGCCATCGCCCTGGTCGTCGTCAGCTTCTTCACCCCCCTTCTCTCTTCGGCCATCCGCAATTCCGCCATTGGCGGCATCGACCGCGGTCTGGGCTTTCTCTTCGGGGTTGCGCGGGGCGTCTTGCTGGTGGCCGTCGCCTTCGTCGTCTACGACCGCTGGACGGTGAATGACGGCGTACCCATCGTGGAAGACAGCCGCTCGGCCGCCGTCTTTTCACGCGCGCAGGCCAATATCGAAGAGCAGATTCCCGATGATGCCCCCGGCTGGATCGTGCAGCGCTACGAATCTCTGGTCGGCGAATGCGGCGCCCCCGTGGACGCCGTCGACACCTCGACCCCGACCGAGTGACGCCACGGCGCCGCGCCCCATCGTCTCACGCTTCGTGACAGGCGGGTGACAGCCGCGCCCGAGCCGCTTAAATGGCGCCATCGTCCTCGATACCGGATTCTGCCATGACCGACGCTCCCGCCTGGCGCGCCCATCCGCTGGATGACGACAAGCTGCGCGAGGAATGCGGCATCTTCGGCGTCGTCGGCGTGGCCGAAGCCGCGAACTTCACGGCACTGGGCCTGCATGCCCTGCAACATCGCGGGCAGGAAGCGGGCGGCATCGTGGTCCACGATGCGGGCGACGGCTTCAACTCCGTCCGCCGCTTCGGCTATGTTCGCGACAACTTCACCTCGCAAAGCACCATGGACCGCCTGCCCGGCAGTCTGGCCATCGGCCATGTGCGCTACTCCACCTCTGGCTCCAAGGCCGCGGCCATCCGCGATGTGCAGCCCTTCTTCGGCGAATTCGCCATGGGCGGCGCCGCCATCGCTCATAACGGCAACATCACCAATGCCGACGCGCTGCGCCGCGAATTGATCGAGCGGGGCTCGATCTTCCAATCCAGCAGCGATTCGGAATGCATCATCCACCTGATGGCGCGCAGCCTGCAACGCAACATCCCCGAACGCATGAAGGACGCCCTGCGCCGCGTGGAAGGCGCGTTCAGCGTTGTCGCCATGACCCGAACCAAGCTGATCGGCGTGCGCGACCCGCTGGGCGTGCGCCCCCTGGTGCTGGGCCGCGTCGGCGACGGGCCCGCCCCGGGCTGGGTTCTGGCGTCCGAAACCTGCGCGCTCGACATCATCGGCGCCGACTTCATCCGAGAGATCGAGCCGGGCGAGATGGTCGTCATCACCCCCGACAAGCTCACCTCCCACCGCCCGTTCGAGCCCCAGCGCCCGCGTTTCTGCATCTTCGAGCATGTCTATTTCAGCCGCCCCGACTCCATTCTGGGCGGCAAGTCAGTCTATTCCACGCGCGAAGCCATCGGCCGCGAACTGGCCAAGGAAGCGCCCGTGGACGCCGATCTGGTCTGCCCCGTCCCCGACAGCGGGACGCCGGCCGCCATCGGTTACGGCCTGGAATCCGGCATCCCCTACGCCATGGGGATTATCCGCAACCAATATATGGGCCGGACCTTCATCGAGCCGACGGAATCCATTCGGAACATGGGGGTACGACTCAAACTTAATGTAAACCGCGCCCTGGTGAAGGGGAAGCGGATCATCCTGGTCGACGACAGCGTGGTGCGCGGCACCACCTCTCGCAAGATCAAGGAGATGATCCTGGATGCCGGCGCGGCCGAGGTCCATTTCCGCATCGCATCGCCCCCCACGGCCTGGCCTTGCTTCTACGGCGTCGACACGCCCGAACGGGACAAGCTCCTGGCCGCCTCCATGACCGAAGACGAGATGCGCGACCATCTTGGCGTGGATTCCCTGCGCTTCATCTCGCTCGACGGCCTTTACCGTGCCGTGGGCGAGGCGCGCGGCCGCGATCCGGACGCGCCGCAATATTGCGATGCCTGTTTTTCGGGCGAATATCCCGTGCGTCCATCGGACATGATGGACAAGGGGTTTATGCCTGTCGCAGCGGAATAGGCGTTTTTTACAAGCATGAGTTGTCAATCGCACCGATCAGACTATGGTCGCCTCCATGGCAATCCGGCTCCGTCCGCATCATGTCCTCTGTTCGATTGGATTCGAGGGCCAAGGCTATAACGGCCCATTCACGGCCAACATGGTCCGCATCGTCATGGGAATCCTCCGCGCCCCATCCGGGCTTGATGAGCGGATCCTTATCACCGGACAAGCCGATGCGATCTGCGCCCCCTGCCCCCACCGGATCGGCTTGGGTTGCGAATATAACGATAAGATCAACAAGATCGACGAAGCGCACGCCGAACTTCTGGACCTGCCAATCGGCCTGCAACTGACTTGGGCCGACGCGCTCGAACGGGCCAAGCAGCGGGTCGAGCCCGATGACCTCGACCGCATTTGCGATGGCTGCCGCTGGCTCGACTCGGGCATGTGCAAGAAGGCCCTGGCCCATCTGAAGGGACTCGGGTCGGGCGATGAGACAGAGGCGGCTTAACACGCCACAGTTGAGCCATTACACGAATCGCCACACCAACCCGGTCGACGCTTTTTCAAGACCCGTTCCGACCGAAAGCCGACCCGTCCGATAAAAAAAAGCCGCCTCGAACGGCGGCCTTTTCCGAGCAATGGCAGAATGTCAGCTGCGGCGGCGCAAGGCCCGGACCGCCCCGGTCACGATCAGCGCGGCCAGCACCGCTTTGACGGCATCCCCCAGCAGGAACGGCACCGCGAAGCCGCTCAGAACCTGGCCGACCGACAGCCCGGCCCATCCCGCTTCGATCCCCGCCGCCTGGGCCACGCCCAGCGGCCAGGCCAAGCCCGGCACATACAGCGCGGCCGACGCCACGAGCGCCACCAGCGCCAATTTCACCGGGCCCGCGATCCCGCGATCCGCCGCTGTCCCGGCCAGCCAAGCCATCCCCACGAAGCCGATCAGGAACCCCGCCGTAGGCCCCGCAAATGCCGCGCCGTTCATGAAGTTCGCCAGAACCGGCGCGCCCAAGACAGCCTGACCCAGCCAGGCCAGCACGGTGATCGTGCCCAGCCGCGCGCCATAGGCGAACCCGACCAGCAGGACGGCCAGCGTCTGCAACGTCATCGGCACGGGATAGAACGGCACCGTCACCTGGCTGGCCGCCGCCAGAACCAACGTTCCAGCTAAGATCAATCCGACCTGCCGGGCCAGGGTCATCCGGCCAAGGGCCATCGCGCTCAGGGTCATGGGTCTCTCCTTGCTGATCCTGACCATCTTTTCCGCTGGGCCGCAGCGACTGTCAACGCGCGCCCTGTCCCCAGATTTCCAGGGTCCGCCGGGCCGTCGCGGCTGTCAACGCGTGCTTGCTTGCCTGCCGCCCCCATGCCAAAGCCCAGCGTCATGACCGACATCCCCGACATCGCCCTGATCACCGGCGCCTCGCGCGGCCTGGGCGCCGCGTTGGCCGAAACCTTGGCCGCGCGCGGCACCCATGTGATCGCCGTCGCCCGCACCCAAGGCGCGCTGGAGGAGCTAGACGACCGCATCCAGGCCGCTGGCGGCGCCGCCACCCTGGCGCCCATGGACGTGACCGATGCGGGCGCCATGCAACATCTCTGCCGGGGCATCCACGACCGCTGGGGCAAGCTGCCGCTTTGGCTCCATACGGCGATCCACGCGCCCCCCCTGACCCCGGCAGCCATGATCGACGAAAAGGACATGGCCAAGTCGCTGGCGACCAATGTGACGGCCCTGTCGCGCCTTATCTCCTATGTCGCGCCGCTCCTGAAAGCGGCGGGCGGCGGGACGGCCGTCTTCTTCGACGACGCCCATCCCCTGGAATTCGCGGGCGCCTACATGGCCACCAAGGCAGCGCAACGGACGCTGATCCAGGCGTGGCAGGCCGAGGCGACGACGCAGGGCGCCGCAACGATCCATCTGCTGACGCCCAACCCCATGCCGACAGCCGTCCGGGCCCGGTTCCACCCTGGCGAGGACCGCACGAAGCTTGCCGACATCAAGGCCGAGGCCGCGCGCCTGCTGGTCCAGGTCAGCCGCCCGGCTTAAGCCGGGCGCAAAATCCTTTCCAAAGGATTTTCCCCATTCTTTTCAATAAAGAATGGGCGCCTAACCGTTGCCGGACAACGCCCGCGCTTGTCCCGCCAAAGCCTCCGCCTGCGCCGCCAAGCCCTCCAGCCGGTCGATGGCGTCCTGCGGCACCGTCTCGCGCACGACCTCCTTCTCGACCTCGCGCACTTCCACCTTGCCGTCCGGCTTGGCCTGCAACTCGTCCAGAAGCTGTGTCTGCTGCGCCAGCCTTCGGTCCAGCGCGCGCAACTCCTCCTCGGCCGAGAGCGACTTGTCGGCCAGCATCAGCCCGGCCATCAGCAGCATCCGGTCCTGCGTCAATCGGCTGCCCGCGGCCAGCAAGGTCTGCGCTTCCCGGTCCAGCATCTCCGCGGCCGAGGTCAGATAGCCCTCTTCGCCGTCCTGGCAGGCTACCGTGAAGGCCCGACCGCCGATCTCGATGGTCATCTCAGGCATGGGCGTTCTCCTTGCCGGGGGTCAGAAGCGGGTCCAGTTCCGCCAGGATCGCTTCCATCTCGGCCAAGTCCAACGCGCGCGCCGCGCGCAGCGCGTCCAACTCGGCCTGCAAGGCCGTGTCGGCCGCGCCCTCGACCTGGGCGCGCAAATCGGCCGATGTGGCCGTCAACGCCTCTACCGCGGCCCGCAACTGCGCGGTCTCTTCGCTGGCATCGGCCACGGGCGCGGCCTCCGGTGCCGCAGCCGCCTGTTCCAAGGCCTCGACCCGGGCCTGCGCCGCACCCAGCGCCGCCTCCGCCTCGGCCAGAGCCGGTCCATGGTCAGGCCGGGCCTGCGCCGCCTCCAAGGCCTTGGCCATCGCCGCCAAAGCCGCCTCAAGCCGCGCGATCCGCGCATCCAGTTCTTGTTTTCCGTCCATCCGGCTGCCCCCGTGTGGTTTGCGCCATAGGGACCGATCCGGCCCCAGATGACAAGTCCCGCGCCCGCGCGGCCTTGCACGGGCGCGGCAGGCTGCTAGGGAGAGCGCCGACCAGACACCCGGAGGAGAGCCCCATGACCGCCCCCATGCCCGATCTCGACGCCCTGCGCGCCGCCGATCCCGGCCATTGGCGCCGCGCCGCCGCCATACGCACCCTGACGCTGGATGCCGTGGCGGCCGCGAATTCGGGTCATTCGGGCATGCCTATGGGCATGGCCGATGTGGCGACGGTTCTCTATGAAAAGCACCTGAAATTCGATGCCAGCCGCCCCGATTGGCCCGACCGCGACCGCTTCGTTCTGTCGGCCGGGCATGGGTCGATGCTGCTCTACTCCCTGCTTTACCTGACCGGCTACCCCGAGATGAGTCTGGATCAGCTGCGCAACTTCCGCCAGTTGACCGCGGTCACCGCCGGCCATCCCGAATACGGCCACGCGCCCGGCATCGAGACGACGACCGGCCCGCTGGGCCAGGGCCTCGCGACCGCCGTCGGCATGGCCATTGCCGAAGAAATCCAACGCGACCGCTTCGGCCGTAAAATCGTCGACCATTACACTTGGGTCGTCGCGGGCGACGGCTGCCTGATGGAGGGCGTCAGCCAGGAGGCCATCGCCCTGGCCGGCCGGTTGGAATTGTCGAATCTGATCGTCCTCTGGGACGATAATGGCATCACCATCGACGGCCAGGTCAGCCTGGCCGACATCACCGACCAGAAGCAGCGTTTCAAAGCGGCCGGCTGGGACGTGATCGAAGTGGACGGGCACGATCCCGTCGCCATCGACGCCGCCTTGGAACAGTCCAAGAAGGGCAAAAAGCCCACCATGGTCGCCTGCAAGACCCATATCGCCATCGGATCCAGTGCCCAGGACACGGCCAAAGGCCACGGCGCGCTGACCGACCCAGATCTGATCTCGGCCACCAAGCGCGCCTATGGCTGGGAAGGCGCACCCTTCGACATCCCCGAGGATCTGAAAGCCGAATGGGAAGCCATCGGCGCCCGCGGCGCCGAAGCACGCGCCCAGTGGGAAATGCGCCTGGCCGAGCTGGGCAGCGGCAAGCGCGCCCAGTTCGACCGGCAGTTGAAGGGCGAGGTCCCCAAAAAACTGTCTGGCACGATCAAGGCCCTGAAGCGCCAGATCGCCGAGAGCCGGCCCAAGGTCGCCACCCGAAAATCGTCGGAAATGGTGCTGGAAGTGGTCAACCCGATCATGCCCGAGACAGTCGGCGGCTCGGCCGACCTGACCGGCTCGAACAACACGCTGACCCACGATCTGGGCATCTTCTCGCCCGAGAACCGCGCCGGCCGCTATATCCATTACGGCATCCGCGAACACGGCATGGCCGCCGCCCTGAACGGGCTGGCGCTGCATGGCGGGGTCAAACCCTATGGCGGCACGTTCTTCTGCTTCACCGACTATGCGCGCCCGGCCATGCGCCTCTCGGCGCTGATGGGTGTCCCGGTCACTTATGTGATGACCCATGACAGCATCGGCCTGGGCGAAGATGGCCCCACCCACCAACCGGTGGAACATCTGGCCATGTGCCGCGCCACGCCGAACATGAACGTCATTCGTCCCTGCGACACGGCCGAGACGGCCGAGGCTTGGGAACTCGCCCTGACGTCTGAGACCACGCCATCGGTCCTGGTCCTGTCGCGTCAGGGGATGCCGACCCAGCGGACCGAGTTCGCCAACAAGAACCTGGTCGCCCAAGGCGCCTATGTGCTGGCCGAGGCCGAGGGGAAGCGCATGGCCATCCTGATGGCCACCGGATCCGAGGTACAGGTCGCCATGGCGGCCCGCGACCTGCTCCAGGCCGATGGCATCGGCACCCGCGTGGTGTCGATGCCCTGCTGGGAACTATTCGAGGCCCAGGACGAGAAATACCGCAAGAAGGTGCTGCCGGCCGGTCCCGTCCGGGTGGCGGTCGAAGCGGGGGCCCGGCTGGGCTGGGACCGCTGGCTGACGGGCGAACGGGGCAAGCGCGACAAGGGCGCTTTCGTGGGGATGGAGGGCTTTGGCGCCTCGGCCCCGGCGGGCGACTTGTTTGCCCATTTCGGGATCACCGCCGAGGCGGTGGCCAAGGCGGCGCGCGATCTGCTGTAGCGCCCGCATCCCCCGCCCCCGAACCAAGCGCTCCGCGGCGGAAAGTCTTACAATAAGACTTTCCGAAAAATCTTTACTTTAAAGATTTTTCCGCGCCCGGCCCCGGGCGCGGCGCCGTCAATGCGCCTCGGCGTCGCCCTTGCCGAACGCGGCCGACAACCGCCCCGCGATCTGCATCACGACCAAGCCCAATGCAACGCCCAGAACACCGTCCAGCAGCGCCGTGGTGGCCCAGGCCCCGAAGCCCTCGCCGCCGATGGCCTTGGCGATGCCCTTGATCGTCTCATAGGGCAGATGCCAGCCGATCTCGTGCAGCGCATGCACCACGATATTCCCCCCGACCCACAGCATCGCCGCGGTCCCGACCACCGTCAGCCCGGTCATGAAGCCCGGCATGCCCTTGACGATGGCCGCGCCCGCGCGCCGTCCCGCAGCCGTGATCCCTTCCTTGGCCAAATAGAGGCCGACATCGTCCGCCTTCACGATCAGCGCCACCGCGCCATAGACCGCAGCCGTGATCACCACCGCGATCAGCGCCAGAACCGCCGCCTTGAACCAGACACCCGTCGCCGGATCGGTCGCAGCCAGCGCAATGGTCATGATCTCGGCCGACAAGATGAAATCCGTCTTGATGGCGCCCTTCACGCGCTGTTCTTCCAGATGGGCCGCATCCAGGGGCGTGTGTTCGGGATCCTTGATCTTGGCCAGCGTGTCGTGCGGCACCAGCCAATGCCAGACTTTCTCGCCCCCCTCGTAACACAGATAGAGCCCGCCCAGGATCAGCAGTGGCGGGATCGCCCAAGGGGCGAACGACGACAGCAGCAGCGCCAGCGGCAGCAGGATCACCAGTTTGTTGAACGCGCTCGCCTTGGCGATCTTCCAGACGATGGGCAATTCGCGGGCGGCCGCGAAGCCGTGGACGTATTTCGGCGTCACCGCCGCATCGTCGATCACCGCGCCCGCGGCCTTGGCCCCGGCCTTGGTCGCCTGGGCGACGATGTCGTCCGCGCTGGCCGCCGCGACCTTCGCGATGGCGGCCACGTCGTCCAGAAGGGTCAGAAGTCCGCTCATATATCCGTCTCTCCGCAGATGTCGGGCAACGTACTCGGTCCGCAGGAATATCGTCAACGCAGAGCGTGGCGGTCGTGACGGGGATCAACCCCGCCCCCCGGATAAACAATCCGGTGCTCCCCAATTGAGCGATACGACCACGACCAGACTGGCAGGGCGGATGGGAGTCGAACCCGTATTGTCCGCTCGAAAGACGGGTGTCCTGACCGCTAGACGAACACCGCAAAGCTGGCCGGGCCCGATCACCACCTCAAAAAATAAATTCAAGCATCTGTTTTCTAAACATTCATTAGATCGAACACGTCTGCCCCCTGACGTTAGCCAAACAGCCAAACCGGATCGCCGGTGTCGTATGCGGGGTGGATCGCGATCCCGGAGACGGCGTCGTCGGACGCCGCCTCCGGGGGATCGTCGGGCTGTTCGGATGGCGCGTCGGGCAGGGTCTGGGTCTCCTTCGGTTATGCCAACGAAAAAGGGCGGCCACCTTTCGGTGCCGCCCCGGTCTCCGGCGCTTCTGAAAAGGGACCGGATGAGGACAGGCGGACCGACACCGCGCGCCGTGTCGGGGCGGTGGGGGCGCGATCTCGTTCAGAGCGTCGGGGCATCTTCACCATCACCATTGCTTGTGTCCGCGTATCGAGAATTGCGCGCGCCGGGCAACAGCTTGCATCGGCATCGCGGGGCGCGGCGTAGTTTCCTTGCGGATCATCGACCCGCCGAGTGAAAGGAGATGCATGAACAATGCCATCGCCGCCACCCTCGCCTTCATCGTCGTCTCGCTGGGGCTGGCCGATTGGCTGTTCAACGACGCGGCGATCTGGACGTTCCTGGGCCGCCGCCTGATCCAACTGACCGAATATCTGGCCTTCTGGCGCTAGGGGCGGGCCGAGACGCGCGGATCTGCTATCATCGCGTCAAACACTCGGGAGGTTCCATGCTGACCCAGATCACGCCCTTCATCCTCTGTGCAGATCTCGACCGGGCCATCGGCTTCTACCGCGACCGGCTGGGCTTCACGCTGGGCTTCCGCGCCGACAATTACGCCTTTCTGAAACGCGACGCGGCGGCGATCCGCCTGTTGGAGGTCGAGCCCGATTGCGACCTGGCCGATCCCGCGCGCGAAAATTCGGTCTATATCGACGTCCAGGGCCTGGATGCCGTCTGGGCCGAGATCGCCCCTGCCCTGGCCGACTTGGCCGACGCGCGGGTCCGCGCGCCCTTCGATCAGTCCTACGGCCAACGGGAATTTCACGTCCACGACGAGGATTGCACCCTCCTTTTCTTTGGCGAGGCCATCGGCTGAGCCGTCCGGTTGCGGACGCGCCGCACCCCATGGTAGCCGCCACGTCAAGCGCGGTTGACCGCAGGCCGCGTCGGATAAATTGACATCTCCGGAGGACGATAATGGTCAAGGTTGCAATCAACGGCTTCGGCCGCATCGGACGGAACATTCTGCGCGCCATCGTCGAATCGGGCCGCACCGATATCGAGGTTGTCGCCATCAACGATCTGGGTCCGGTCGAGACCAACGCCCACCTGCTGCAATATGACAGCGTGCATGGCCGCTTCCCCGCGCCCGTCACCACCGGTGACGACTGGATCGACGTCGGGCGCGGCCAGATGCGCGTCACCGCCGAACGCAACCCCGCCGACCTGCCCTGGTCCGACGTGGACGTGGTGTTGGAATGCACCGGCATCTTCACCTCGAAAGAGGCGTGCCAGGCGCATTTGGACAACGGCTCCAGCCGGGTCCTGATCTCGGCCCCCGGAAAGGATGCCGACAAGACCATCGTCTACGGCGTCAACCATGACAGCCTGACGGCCGACGACCTGATCGTATCGAACGCGTCCTGCACCACGAATTGTCTAACGCCGGTCGCCTATGTGCTGCACAACGCCATCGGGATCGAGCGGGGCTTCATGACCACGATCCACAGCTATACCGGCGACCAGCCGACGCTGGACACGATGCACAAGGATCTCTACCGCTCCCGCGCCGCGGCGCTGTCGATGATTCCGACAACCACCGGCGCGGCCAAGGCCGTGGGCCTGGTGATGCCGGACCTGAACGGCAAGCTGGACGGCGTCGCCATCCGCGTGCCCACGCCCAACGTGTCGGTCGTCGACCTGACCTTCACCGCATCGCGCGACACATCCGTGGATGAAATCAACGGCGCCATCCGCGCGGCCGCCGACGGCGCCTTGAAGGGAATCCTGGGCTATACCGACAAGAAGCTGGTCTCGATGGACTTCAACCACGACCCCCATTCGTCGATCTTCCACATGGATCAGACCAAGGTGATGGAGGGCGGCAAGCTGGTCCGGATCCTGACCTGGTACGACAACGAATGGGGCTTCTCGAACCGGATGGCCGACACGGCCATCGCCATGGGGAAGCTGATCTGAGGAATGTTTCGCACGCGAAACGTTTAATCTTTTGTTAACAATGGGTTCGATTGCCAATTGGCAATCGGACGGAACCGATGGCCGATCCGGCAGACCGCATCAATCTCGACCCGCCCGGGCTGTGGCCCAAGCGGGGTTTCCCGATGCATCAAGGTGTCGTCGAACCGGTCGGCCGTCGCATCCACGTTACCGGGCAGGTCGCCTGGGATTCGGACGGCACGGTCCTGCATCCCGGCGATGCCGAGGCACAGACCCATGTGGCGCTGGATCATGTGGAGACGATCCTGCGGGCCGCCGGGGGCGGGCTGACGGATATCGTATCGCTGACGGTCTATCTGACGCGCCGGGGCGATTGGCCGGCCATCAGCCGCGCCCGTGCCGCGCGGCTGCACCCTGAAACGGGACCGGCCAGCACGGCCGTGCTGGTCTCGGGCTTGGCCGACGAGGCGTTGTTGGTGGAATTGCAAGCGGTGGCCGTGATCCCCGCCTAGGGGCGCCGCATGGAGGAGGACAGGCCGATGGGCTTTCGCACGATCGACGACATGGATCTCGACGGAAAGGTCGTTCTGACCCGGGTGGATATCAACGTGCCGGTCGAAGACGGGCGCGTCACCGACACGACCCGGATCGAGCGGATCGTCCCGACGATCCGGGACATTTTGGCCAAGGGCGGCATCCCGGTCATGCTGGCGCATTTCGGACGGCCCAAGGGGCAGGTCGTGCCGGAGATGTCGTTGCGTCTGGTGGTGCCGACCCTGTCGGATGTATTGGGGCAAGAGGTGACGTTCGTCGAGCGGCCCGACCGCGCCACGCTGGAGGCCGCATCGGGCCCAGTTCTGATCGAGAACACGCGGTTTTCGGCCATGGAGGAAGCGAACGACCCGAAGATGGCGCAATTCCTGGCGTCCCTGGGCGATGTCTATTGCAACGATGCGTTTTCCGCCGCGCACCGCGCTCATGCTTCGACCGAGGGCGTGGCGGGCCTGCTGCCGGCCTTCGCGGGCCGGTCTATGCAGGCCGAATTGACGGCGCTGGAACAGGCATTGGGCACCCCAGCGCCGCCCGTGGCGGCCGTCGTGGGCGGGGCGAAGGTATCGACCAAGCTGGATCTGCTGGGCAACCTGGTCAGCAAGGTGCAGCATCTGATCATTGGCGGCGGCATGGCGAACACGTTCCTGGCGGCCCAGGGCGTGGATGTGCAGAAATCCCTGTGCGAGCACGATCTTCTGGACACGGCGCGCGAGATCGTCGCCAAGGCCGAGAGCGCCGGTTGTGCGATCCTGCTGCCCCGCGACGTGGTCTGCGCGGCCGAGTTTCGGGCGGACCCGCCGACGACGATTGTCAAATCGGAGGAGGTGCCCGCCGGGCAGATGATCTTGGATGCGGGGCCCGACTCCATCGCCCATATCCGCACCGTGCTGGATGGCTGCGCGACGCTGATCTGGAACGGCCCGCTGGGCGCGTTCGAGTTGCCCCCGTTCGACGCGGCCACCACGGCCGCCGCGCAGCATGCGGCGGCGCTGACCAAGGCGGGGAAGCTGATCTCCGTCGCAGGCGGCGGCGACACGGTTGCGGCCTTGAAGCGGGCGGGCGCGGCGGGCGACTTCACCTATATCTCGACCGCGGGCGGCGCCTTCCTGGAATGGATGGAGGGCAAGGACTTGCCGGGCGTGGCCGCGCTGTCTGCCTAAGATCGGAACGGAGGGGATCAAATGAAGCTCTACACGCTCGTCACCGGGGCCTCCGAAGGCATCGGTAGGGAATTCGCCCGCATCGCGGCCCGCAAGGGGCGCAATGTCATCCTGACGGCCCGATCCGTCGACAAGTTGGCGGCGCTGGCCGACGATTTGCGGGCCGAGGATGTCGAGGTTGTCGTCATCCCGGCCGATCTGTCGACACCGGATGCGGCCGACACGCTGTTTGCGGAGGCAACCAAAGACCGCGCCATCGACACCTTCATCAACAATGCGGGGCTGGGGCATAATGGCGCCTTCGCCGATGCCGAGGGATGGCCGCGCGAAGAGGCGACCATCACCGTCAACGTGCTGGCCGCGACGCGGCTGTTGAAACTGATGGTGCCGCATATGACCGCGCTCGACGCCAAGGCGCGGATCGTGAACGTGGCCTCGGTCGCGGGCTTCGTGCCGGGCCCCGGCATGGCGGTCTACCATGCGAGCAAGGCGTATTTCCTATCGCTGTCGGAGGCGGTGGCCCATGAGGTGAAGGGCAGCAATGTCACGGTCACCGCCCTGTGTCCCGGCCCGACGCGGACGAATTTCTTCGACGCCGCCGATATGACGGATGTCGCGATGGTGCAGGGCGATCTGCCGACCGCCTATTCCGTCGCGTTGGCGGGCTGGGACGGCGCCGTCACCGGAGCGCAGGTCGTGGTGCCGGGCGCCATGAACAAGATGCTGGCGACCTTGCCGCGGATCGCCCCTCGCGGCGTCATCGCCGGGATCGCGTCCCGGTTTCTGGAGCGGTCCTGACCGGCGCCGTTAGCGCGATCAACATTGCCGTCGCGGCGCCCCCGGTCTAAGGCCGCGACATTGGAAAAAGACCACATTACGGAGCCAAGACCATGCCCGATACAGACAAAGCCGCCAAGATCCGTGCCGGACAGGGGTTCATTGCCGCGCTTGACCAATCGGGCGGGTCGACGCCCAAGGCGCTGCGGCTCTATGGGGTCGAGGAAGATCGCTATTCGTCCGAGGACGAGATGTTCGACCTGATCCACGGGATGCGGGCGCGGATCGTAAATGCGCCCGCGTTTACCGGCGACAAGGTCGTGGGGGCGATCTTGTTCGAGCAGACGATGGACCGCGCATTCGGCGGGAAACCGGCGGCCGCCTATTTGTGGGAAGAGCGCGGTGTTGTCCCGTTTCTGAAGATCGACAAGGGATTGCAGGACGAAGTTGATGGTGTGCAGCTGATGAAGCCGATCCCGGGCTTGGCAGCGACGTTGCAGCGGGCCCATGGGTTGGGTGTGTTCGGGACCAAAGAGCGGTCGGTGATCAACGCCGCCAATCCGACCGGGATCGAGGCCATCGTGGCGCAGCAATTCGAGGTGGGCGCAGAGGTGCTGGCGCAGGACATGGTCCCAATCCTGGAGCCGGAAGTGACGATCTCGATTGCCGACAAGGCGGAGGCCGAGGCGATCCTGTTGGATCGGATCCTGGCGCATCTGAACGGCGTGGCGGATGGCCCGGAAATCATGCTGAAGCTGACTTTGCCGAGCGAAGACAACTTCTATGCGGCGCTGGTGGAGCATCCGAAGGTGATGCGGGTGGTCGCGCTGTCGGGTGGCTATTCCCGGGACGAAGCGAACGACAAGCTGTCGCGCAATCGGGGCGTGATCGCATCATTCAGCCGGGCCCTGACCGAGGGTTTGTCGGACGGCCAATCGGACGCCGACTTCAACGCCATGATCGGCAGCACCATCGACAGCATCCACGCGGCCTCGGTCGCGGGCTGAATCCTTAAACCCACACTTCAGGGCTTGGATCGGGCGGGGGATTCCCCTGCCCGTTTTCTTGTGCCATGGACGGGGAATAGGGCCCGTCAGAGGCCCCGAGAGCAGGATCGACATGATGCGCACCCGCCGCCGGACCGGCTACGGTCTGTTCCTTCCCGTCGCCCTTCTGGGCTTTGCGGGGTACTTCGTCTTCGCGGCCGTTCAAGGCGAATACGGCGTTTTCCGCCGGGTCGAGTTAGAGGCCGAGCAGGCGCATCTGGCCGAAGAGCTGGCATTGTTGGATGCGGAAGTTCGCCGGATGTCCGACCGGACGCGACGTTTGTCGGACGATTTTCTGGACTTGGATCTGCTGGACGAACGCGCGCGGGGCGTTCTGGGTCTGGCGCGGACGGACGAAATCGTCATCGAGTGATCGCCGCATTGCCGGTTTTGCGGGCCTGTGACCTTGCGGAAGATCGGGCCTTGAGGCCAGGGAACCAGATGCGCTAGGCGTTTGTTTAACGTTGAACGACTGCCGAGCGACCGGAGGATTCTCGCCCCATGGCCACCCGCAAGAGCGCCGCGAAACCGAACGTCTCGAAAGACGAACTGCTTCAGTATTACCGCGACATGCTGCTGATCCGGCGGTTCGAGGAGAAGGCGGGACAGCTTTACGGGATGGGTCTGATCGGCGGGTTTTGCCACCTCTATATCGGCCAGGAAGCCGTGGTGGTCGGCCTGGAGGCGGCCGCCAAGGAGGGCGATAAACGGGTAACGTCGTACCGCGACCATGGGCACATGCTGGCCTGCGGGATGGACCCGAACGGCGTGATGGCCGAGCTGACGGGGCGCGAGGGGGGCTATTCCAAGGGCAAGGGCGGCTCCATGCATATGTTCTCCAAGGAGAAGCATTTCTACGGCGGGCACGGACTCG
>JBCDCW010000055.1:0-16975 GCA_039180995.1 Pseudomonadota bacterium | reverse complement strand
GTTAGTCCAGACGAGCAAACCCAATGAACTTTTCCACCTTTCTGACCTCCGAATCCGGCGCCGTCACGGTCGACTGGGTCGTGCTCTCCGCCGCCATGGTCGGTCTCGGCCTCGCCGCCACGGCCACTGTGCGCAGCGGCACCCAAGCCACCACCAACGAAATCGACCGCATCCTGCGCGGCAATATCATCCAAACCAGCTTCCTGGCCCCCGGCATCGTCTCCGATTTCGCTGACAGCATCGACGGCTGGGCCTTCACCGGCAACATGGCCTCGGCCGCCATCGAATGGAGCGGCGAGGCCGGCTCAGACGGTGCGCCCGGCTTCCTGAAATTCACCGATGGTGGGCGCGGCGGCGCCGCCTATCTGGGGATGAGCACGCCCTATGTGGGCGACCAATCCGACCTGATGGGCGGCTCGATCAGCTTCGACATGCAGATGGCCAGCTTCAATCAGGGCCAATATGATAGGAACGGCGGCACCATCGCCGACAACGAGTCCCGCTGGCCGATCCTGCGCGTCACCGCCAATGACGGCACCACGATGGAGCTTCAGGACCCGTTCTCGCCCTCGACCGATGGCGGCTGGAATTCCTTCTCGGCCAACGTCACCGCCGATGCGGGCTGGCAAATCCGCGACGGCAACGGCAGCCGCCTGGCCACGGCGGGCGAAATGCAGACGATCCTGTCGGACGTACAAACCTCCGAAATCCGCATCGAACAGGCCTATGGCAACCAAGAGGTCATCGGCCTCGACAACGTCCGCTTCGATCCGGCCCGCTAGAGCCGGTCGCCCAGCAGGAATTGGGCCGCCCGATCCAACCGGATATGGGGCGGCCCCTCCCCCGGCCTCAACGTCAGGGACGCGGGCGCGAAATCCATCAGGTCGTAGTCCCCGTCCAGCCAGGCCTTCGCGCCCTGCCCGGCTGGCGTCAGCAGATGCGACGGATCCTCGGGCAACTCGCCAGGATAGAGCGCGGCCGACCGCCCCCGCGCGCCATTCTCCAACAGATGCCCGCGCACCACCTCCAGCTTGCGGCCGCCATGGTCGCGCACCTCCTCGACGGTCGCGCGCAGGGCCGCCATTGACATCGCCTGGGTCCGCGCGCCCGCGAAATCGGCCCGCGCCCGAGCCTCCCGCACCATGGCCTCCAACAACGCCGTCAGCCGCCCGTGCTGGCCATGGTGCAAATGATCCGCTTTCGTCGCGGCGAACAAGATCCGGTCCACCCGCCGCGCCCCCAGCAGCGCCATCAACCAGCTTATGGCGCCGGGCTTGAACGCCGTCAGCAGGTCCGCCATGGCCGCTCGCATCTCTTCGACCGCGCGGGGTCCCCGGCGCACGGCGCCCAGCACGTCCAGCAACACAATCTGCCGATCCAGCCGCGCGAAGTGATCGCGAAAGAACGGCTGCACCACCTGCCGCTTATAGGCCTCGAACCGCCGCTCCATCTCGCGCCGCAAACTCCCGCGCGGCGCTGCCCCCGGACGCAGCGGCGCGAAGGTCAACACGGGCGACCCCTCCAGCTCACCCGGCAACAAAAACCGCCCCGGCGTCAGGTCATAGCCCCCCGCGGCCCGGGCCGCCCGCAACTCCTCGGTATAAAGCGTCGCCAGATCCTGCGCCAAAGCCTCCGACAGCGTCCCAGCCCCATCGACGCTCGCCAACCGCTCGGCAAAGGCCGTCCGGTCCCAGGATGCCAGGCGCGTCAACGCCCGCGCGGCCCACTCGTCATAGGACTTCTCCATCAGCCCCAGATCCAGCAGCCACTCGCCAGGATAATCCACGATATCCAAATGCAGCACGCTGCTGCCGCGCAGTCCCGATAACAGCCCCCCGGCCCTTACCCGCATGGACAGCCGCAATTGCGACACCGCCCGCGTGCTGTCCGGCCAATGGGGGTCGCGCGCCGTCAGCGCGGCCAGATGCCGCTCGTAATCGAAGCGCGGCACCGTATCGTCCGGCTGCGGCTCCAGAAAAGCGGCCTCGATCCGGTCCGCCGCCGCCAGCGCGGGCATCCGGCCCCGGTCGACCAAGTTCGCCACCAGCGAGGTGATGAACACCGTCTTCCCCGCCCGGCTCAATCCGGTGACGCCCAGCCGCAAGGTCGGCTCGAACACCTCGGTCACGCCTTGGGCCATCTCGCCCACGCCCCGCGTCACCGCATCCGCCAGCCGTCCGATCACCATGCGCGCCCCTCCGTCCCGCGCGGGCATAGAGCCCCCGCCCGCCGAATGTCACGCCCCCATGGTCGAAAACCTGACCAATCCCACCGCACCAAACCGGCAAAATCCACGTCTGACGTAAATCCGACGTGGATCAGACCCAGATCAGACATTCATTTTTTTCAAGGCCAACCCCCAAATCGGTCAAGTCTCCAAACTAATTCGCCTTATCCAGCCATTAACCTTAACCGCCTTCTTCCCTTCATAAGTATCCCGGGGGGGGGCCGGCTCTGCCGACGGGGGGCTGGCCCCCCTCCGGACCGCGCGGTATGCGCCGCCCATGCCGCGCTACGCCTTCCGCCTCGAATATGACGGCCGCCCCTTCTCGGGCTGGCAACGCCAGGATGGCCCGCCTTCGGTCCAACAAACCCTGGAAGAGGCCCTGCGCATCCTCGACCCAGATATGCCGTCCATCGCCGCCGCAGGTCGCACCGATGCCGGCGTCCACGCCACCGGCCAAGTGGCCCAAGCGGACCTGTCAAAGACCTGGGACCCATTCCGCCTGTCCGAGGCCGTCAACTGGCACCTCAAACCCGCCCCGGTCGCAATCACCGCCTGTGCCCCGGTCCCGGACGGTTGGCACGCCCGCTTCTCCGCCATTGAACGCCGCTACACCTTCCGCCTCGTCGCCCGCCGCGCCCCACTCACGCTGGACGAGGGTCAAGCCTGGCGCGTCCCCGGTCCCCTCGACCCCGACGCTATGCGAGAAGCCGCCAAGCACCTGATCGGACAGCACGATTTCACCACGTTCCGCGCGTCGATCTGCCAAGCCAAGTCCCCGATCAAGACCCTGGACGAGATCACCATCGACGCCCTGCCCTATCCTGGCGGCCAAGACATCCGCCTCCACCTCCGCGCCCGCAGCTTCCTGCACAACCAAGTCCGCTCCATCGCCGGTACCCTGGAACGCGTAGGTGTCGGCGCCTGGCCGGCATCCCGCGTCCGTGACGCCCTGGAAGCCCGCGACCGGAGCGTCTGCGGCCCCGTCGCACCGCCCGACGGGCTGTGTCTGATTGGCGTCGGCTACCCGTCGGACCCGTTTTCGCCGTCTCGCTGAGCGTCCAGAAACTCCCGCAAGGTCTTCAAATGGCGCAGCAAGTTCTCCTGCGCCTGGGGCTTCAGCACCGCCCCGATCGCCGCCAATTCCGGTGAAATCGCTCCGATCGCCTCTTCCCGAAAGGCGCGCCCGGCCTCGGTCAACCAAACCCGCTTCGACCGCCCATCCTTCGGGTTCGTCCGCAGCTCGACCCAACCATGTTTCGCGACCACGCCGACCATATGCGACATGGTCGTCTTCGGCACCTGGAACGCCCGCGCCATCTGGAGGGGTGTCTGCCCGTCTTCAACGCGGACCAGATGATTGATCACGGTAAAATGGGGCAGCAACACACCGTCGGGCAGCCGCGCCTCGAAAACGGCGCGGCTGAGCTGGCTCAGGATGCCGATCTCGTTGAAAATCGCGAAGGCGCGGCGCAGGTCGGTGTCGTCAGGCATGCCTCAGGCGGGTCTCCAGCGGCCAGCGCGGCGTGCGCGGCGTCCGCTGTCCGTAGCCCAGAAGGCCCAGCATTTGAACCGTTCCGCCTTCGGGCGCGAATTGCGCATGCAGCGCCTCGCGGATCGGCAGAACCTCGGCATATTCTTGCAATGCCTGGCTCACCGGCCGCAGCGCCAGCCCCAGGCCCGTCGCCGCCAGGTTCAACCGCAGCCATTGCCGTCCGGCTTCGATCTGGTCCCGCCGGGTGTTGCCCGGCGTCGTGGTCAGGGTGATCGCAGGCGCGTTTCCAATGGCGAAGGCCGTCGACTCGACGGCGTCCCGCGTGCCGGGGTTGTCCAAGTCCGACGCGGCCTCTCGGGTGAAAATTCCCGCCAAAGCAAGCGCTTCCAGCATCGGCCCGCCGGCGTCGATCCCGTCGGGCTGGGCGTTGATCTCCGCCTTCCCGATCCGCAGCAGGTCGATGCTTTCCTGCCACGCGGCCGACGTCTCGGCCTCGGCCAGCCAGGCGTCCAGCGCGAAGTCCCGCAGCGCGTCTCGGTCCGGTCCATCGAGATACAGCGCCGCATACTCCGCCAGCGGCGCGGCCTCCGCCCCCACTGCCTGCGCGTCGAACGCCTCCTTGTGCGACCGCCGTTCCATGACATGGGCAAACAACGGATCCGCGACCCCGCCTCGGGCAAAGGTCAGCCGCGCGACCGGACCGTCTTCGCCCTCGGGGAACAAGTCCATCTCGGTCGCAAGGCCCTCCGCAGCCGCGGCCATCCGGCAGAGTTCTAGGAAGCAGCCCATCCCAATGGTCAATTGCCGTCCGAATGGATCGGTGACCGGCAAGTCACGGGTCTTGTCCCGCCACAACGCGACGCCGTCGGTGCCGACCAACTCCGCCTCCCACGGCTGACGATTATGGGGGTTCGGCGCTAGCAGCGCGTAGCTTAGTGCCCGCAGACGCGGGTCGTCATAGCGTCCCGCCGCGTCCCACGGGGCGAGCGCGGCATGGGGGGTGCGGGTGGCGACGAAGGTCCCGGCCGAGGCGGTGGCGGCGAAGACGGTGCCACCGCCGAGCAGGGCGAGTGTTTTCCGGCGAGTCAGGGAGGGCATTGCTAGCTCCATTCGATGCAATATCGCACTATATAATACAACATTGCATTACTTGCAAGTCAGACAGCCGCATTGCTCCTGGCCTGGTATCCGGTATGTTTTCCTGACCAATTCGGAGTCCTGCCCATGCCGCCCGTCATCACCGAAATCGAGGACCTACACCGGATCTACCGCCGTAAGGTCCCGAAAATGTTCTACGATTACTGTCAGTCGGGCAGCTGGACAGAGCAGACCTACCGCGAGAACGAGACCGATTTCGACCTGATCCGCCTGCGCCAACGGGTCGCTGTCGACATGGAGGGGCGTTCGGTCGCCACGACGATGTCGGGGCGCGATGTGGCCATGCCCGTCGCGCTGGCCCCGGTCGGCCTGACGGGCATGCAGCATGCAGACGGGGAAATTCTGGCGGCCAAGGCGGCGGCCAAGTTCGGCATCCCGTTCACCCTCTCGACCATGTCCATTTGCTCGATCGAGGATGTTGCCCGGCACACGGACGCGCCCTTCTGGTTCCAGCTTTACGTCATGCGGGACGAAGAGTTCGTCGACAACCTGATCGATCGCGCCAAGGCGGCGGGCTGCGACGCGCTGGTCCTGACCCTGGATCTGCAGATCCTGGGCCAGCGCCACAAGGACCTGAAGAACGGCCTGAGCGCCCCGCCCAAGCTCACCCCCGCCTCCATCGCGAACCTGATGACCAAAGTCAGTTGGGGCCTGGGCATGGCGCAAACCCCACGCCGCAGCTTCGGCAACATCGTGGGGCACGCCAAGGGCGTCGGCGACACCTCTTCTCTCTCCTCTTGGACCGCCGAGCAATTCGATCCGAAGCTCGACTGGGACAAAATCCGCCGCATCAAGGACAAATGGGGCGGCAAGCTGATCCTGAAGGGTATTCTGGACCCCGAAGATGCCCGCATGGCGCTGCAGGTGGGTGCCGATGCCATCATCGTGTCGAACCATGGCGGACGCCAGCTCGATGGTGCGCTCAGCTCGATCCGGATGCTGCCCGACATCGTCGACGCCGTCGGATCCGAGATCGAGATCTGGATGGATGGCGGCGTGCGCTCCGGCCAGGACGTTTTGAAGGCCGTGGCCCTCGGCGCGCGCGGGGTGATGATCGGACGGGCTTACATCTACGGGCTTGGCGCGCTGGGTCAAAAGGGCGTGACCCACGCGCTCGATGTCATCCACAAAGAACTGGACACCACCATGGCGCTCTGCGGCGAACGGGACATCCATGATGTCGGCCCTCACAACCTCCTGATCCCCAAAGACTTCAGGGGCGAATGGGAGCCACACGGCCGGAATAGCTAAGCGGCCAGATCAACGCTAAGACGACGGCCACCAGAGCAAACGCCCAGCGCAAACCGAACGCGTCCGAGGCCAGCCCCATGGCGGCGGGCGCAACGAAGAACCCCAGGAAGCCGATCACCGCTACGCGCGCGATCACGGCCGTCCGCAGGGCCGTCGGCGCCAGCCGCCCAGCTAGGGCCAGGCCCATGGGACCGATGACCGAGATGCCCAACCCCTGCAGGCCAAACCCCACATAGGCGATGGCCGGGTTGGGCGCGGTCGCGGCGATCAGAACCCCGATGATCGCGCAGCCCGTGGCCATGCGGATCACGACGACTTCGCTCAGCCGCGCGGCCACAGCCTGCCCCGAAAACCGCCCCAAAGCCATGGTTAGGCCCAACATCGCGGGCCCGAACGCGCCCTCGGCCGCGCCGCCGCCCAAGGTCCGTTCCACATGCAACGCAGACCAGCTTTCCACCGTCGCCTCGGCCATGAAGGCGATCAGCACGATCCCCGCGCAGGTCATCACCAAGCCGAGGGGCAAACCTCCTTGGGCCGATTGGCCCGCGTCGGCAGGCGCCACTTCCATCCGCTGGAACGGGGCGGTGGCCAGGATCAGCCCAGCCGTGACCGAAAAGATCGCCTCCGGGCCCCAGCCCGCTTCACGCAGGGCGCCCGTCAGCAAGGCCGACCCAGCATAGGCCACGGAAAACATGGCATGGTTCACATTCATCAGGCTGCGCCGCGTGCGCGCCTCGACCTCGGACACGCGGGCATTCATCACCACATCCGTCAGGCCCGACATCGCCCCCATCAGCATCAGCGCGAAGAAGAACAACGGCACCGTGACTGCACCGATCGGCAGCAACGCAGCCCCCGCCAACATCACCGTGCCCAGGGGCAAGGCCCAGGACCCCATGCGCCGATCCCAGCGCGGCGCCACATAAAGCGTGGTCGACAGCCCCACCGCCGTCCCCAACAGCAACAGCCCGAAGGTCGCGTCATCGACCCCGATCCGCGCCTTCAAGACCGGCACCATGGCGGCGAAACACCCCCAGGTCAGACCGACAGCCATGAAGGCCGCGACGGGCGCGTGACTGACGCGCAGGGCAGAGAGAATGGACATGTGATACGGCTCCGACCGGGGCCAATCCGCCCGTCTTCTTCCTTTCATAAATATCCCGGGGAGCGCGAGGGGTTGGCCCCTCGCATCTTCAAGAAAAATCGTCGGCGCAGCCGTCCGCTTAATCAGCCATGCTCTTTCATCAGCCGCGCCTTCTGCCGCTGCCAGTCGCGCTTGGCCATCGTTTCGCGCTTGTCAGACGTCTTCTTGCCCTTCGCGATCCCGATCTTCAACTTCACCATGCCGCGATGGTTGAAATACAAAACCAGCGGCACCAGCGTGTAACCTTCGCGCGCGGACGCATTCCAAAGCTTGGACAATTCTCGCTTGGACACCAACAATTTGCGCCGCCGCCGCTCCTCATGGCCGAAGGTCTTGGCCTGGGCATAAGGCGCGATGTAGCCGTTCACCAGCCACAATTCGCTTTCGTCCACGGTAGCATAGCTTTCGGCGATATTGGCCCCGCCCTCGCGCAGCGACTTCACCTCGGATCCCTCCAACATGATCCCGCATTCCAGGTCGTCCTCGATCGCGTAATCGTAGCGAGCGCGCCGGTTTTCGGCGATCACCTTGTAATTCTTGTCATCGTCTTTCTTGGCCATGGGCGTCACCTAGGCGCACTGGCCGGACCTGTCCACGGGTCCGCACTATTCAAACGAGCAGAGCAGGTCGTCGACGCAGCCTTCCTTCACCAGGTTGTCATGGATGAAGTGCAGCGCATCGTGGTCGGTGACGATCGGCTCCAGCGGGGCGCCGCCCGGCAGCGACCGCATCCGTTCGACCCTTGGGAAGGTCGACCGGATCACGTCCAGTAGATCGCGCGGCGTGATGTTGCGGAAGACGACCATGGTAAAAGCGTTGAACTCAATCAGCATTCGAGGCCGGTAGCGCGACAGCGTCTTTGGCGCACCGCGCAGGACGTCGATCTCGAAGCCTTCAATATCCACCTTTATCAAATCGATGCGCGGAATGTCAGAGGCGGCGGTGAATACGTCCAGCGTGGTCACCTCCACGCTCTGCTCGGACACATGGTCGAGCGTGGCATCGGAGACGAGATGGCTGGCACTCTTGGAGATGGTGTCGCTGAAGAACGGCAACCGTCCGACCTCGTGACCGACGGCGAGGGGATGCACCGTGACGTTCTCGGCCCCGTTCTGCGCCAAATTGTGCTCCAGGAAGCCGCGCGCCACGCCGTCTGGCTCAAAGGCGTGAACGGATGCGGCCTGGCTCGCAGCCGCCAGTGCGGTGACACCGATATTTGCCCCAATGTCGAACACGACGCCGTCCGATGGGACTCGCCGCAGCGCCTCCTCGAAGATTGGGTCAAACCCGCCGATCGTCTGGAAGTAAGGATCGTCTGGGTTACCGGACACGTCGAACGTTCGTCCCGCCCACGTAACGGCTCTGCGAGCTTGTCCACGGTTCATGTCGATCTTCCTTTTAACGTTGCGGTGCCTTATGCGGGCGCTTTCGTCCTGTCCAGCCAATGCGACGCCAACAGATGCGTCACGGCCACCAGGGCCGCCAGCCCGCCGCCGACACCCACGGCCCACACCCCATAGCCCGCGATCACCCAGCCGCCGATGGCCGACCCAATTGCCGCGCCCAGATAGATTGACGCCGCATGCAGCGACAACGCCACCGGCGCCCGCGGGCCGGCTTTGCCGACAAGACGCAATTGCTGGGCCGCGTTGAAACCATAGCCCGCGGCATTCCAAATGAAGATCAGCGAATAGAGCAGCACAAACGGCAGCGGCAGCGACGACAGCAATGGCATCAACGCAACCTGCGACAGCGCCAGCACGATCAGCGTGCGGATCGGCCCCAACCGATCGGCCAGCACCCCGCCCGCCAAGTTCCCCGCCACGGCGCCAAGGCCCGCGATCACCAGCGCCACCGTCACGCCGTCGCGGCCCAGGCCCATGGTCTGCTCTAACAAGGGCGCCATGTAGGTGAACGGAATATAGATCGCGCCCAGGAAGGTGGCCGTGAACAAGATCGCCAACATCAGCTTCGGATCGGCCAAGACGGCGCCCAGATCGGCCAAGCGCACCGGTTGAAACGTCAGCCCTTTTGGCACACGGATCCAGACCGTCGCCGCCACCGCAATCGCCAGGCCAGCAACCAGCCAAAATGCCGTGCGCCAGCCATAGGTATAGGCAATCCAGCTTCCGAACGGCACACCCATGACTTGCGCGATGGTCAGGCCCAGAAACACCAGCGCCAGCATCTTCCCCCGCGCCTCGGGCGGCGCCAGCGCCGCCACCGTGGCGGCCGCGACGGGCGTCGTGATCCCGGCCCCCGCGGCCGCCAAAATCCGCGCCGCATAAAGCCATTCCACCGACGGTGCCGCCGCCGATCCGGCGGCAGCTACCGCAAAAGCCACCAGCCCCAACGCCATCACGCGCCGCCGCCCCAGCCGTCCGGTCGCGGCCACCAGCAGCGGCGACAACACCACATAGGCCAGCGCGTAAACCGTCAGGATCCAACCGGCTTGGGGCGGCGTCAAAGCCAGCCCCTCGGCCATGGGCGTCAGCGCCCCGATGACCAGGAACGCGCCCATCCCGATCACGAAATTCGCCGCCGACAGCACGGGGACAAGGCCCCGTGGCAAAGCCTCGCTCAATTCAGCAGACCGGCATGGCGCATCGCATCCGAGATCCGCGCTTTGGTGCCGTCCGTTGGCGGCAAGATCGGCAGACGCACCTCCTCCGAGCACCGGCCCAGCAGCGACAGCGCGTATTTCGCGCCCGCCAAACCCGGCTCGGCGAAGATCGCATGATGCAGCGGCATCAGCCGATCCTGGATCGACAGGGCCGTGTCGTAATCGTTCGACAAACACGCCTCCTGCATCTCGGACAGAAGGCGGGGCGCCACGTTGCACGTGACCGAGATGCAGCCCACCCCGCCCTGGGCGTTGAACCCGTGGGCGGTGGCGTCCTCGCCCGACAATTGGATGAACTCCGGCCCGCAGGTGACCCGCTGCGCTGACACGCGGGCCAAATCGCCGGTCGCATCCTTCACGCCCACGATCTCGGGTAACTTGGCCAACTCGCCCATGGTCGAGGGCGACATGTCCACGACTGAACGGCCGGGGATGTTGTAGATCACGATGGGCAACCCAACCTCGGCCATCGCCTCGTAATGGGCCACCAGCCCCGCCTGGGTCGGCTTGTTGTAATAGGGCGTCACGACCAACGCCGCATCCGCCCCAGCGGCCTTCGCGCTCTCGGTCAGGCGCCGCGCTTCGGCGGTGTTGTTCGACCCCGCCCCCGCGATCACCGGCACCCGGCCCGCCGCCCGGGTCACCACCCGTTCGACCACTGCGTCATGTTCCCCATGGGTCAGCGTCGGGCTCTCGCCGGTGGTGCCCACCGGCACCAGCGCCTTCGTTCCCTCCTCGATCTGCCAATCGACCAAGGCGTCCAGCGCTTCGAAATCGACGGCTCCGTCTTTCAGAGGCGTCACCAGGGCAACCATGGATCCCTTCAACATCGGCGCGTCCTCCCTTGGGGGCTACAAAATCGAGCGGAAGCTACCTGCGCACCCGCATTCCGGCAAGCAGATGGTTTTCCCGGACGGGGCAACGCCTTAAATACACCCAAGTCTTCCGCCATGATCGGCGGCATAGCGAGGACTTCCGAGATGCTCAGACTCGTCCTAACCACATGCCTGGCAGTGTTTGCGGCCCTGCCCGCCACGGCCACGACGCCGGATCCGAACCTGGTCGTCGGCCTGGCCCATGCCCGCGACCGCGACGGTCCAGCGGCCCGCGCCGCCATGGATCGGATCGAAAATCAGGTCGAACGCGACATTGTGATGTGGCGCCTGCTGCGCGGCGGCGGCGGCAGCTTCTCGGATGCCGAAGACTTCCTCGGCCGCAATCCCGACTGGCCAGGCCTCGCCCTGCTGCGCAACCGCGTCGAAGCCTCGATCCCGGCGACAACCCGGCCCGACCGCCTGCTGGCCTTCTTCGATGACATGCCACCGCGCACCTCCAAAGGCATCCTGCTCTACGCTGTGGCGCTCAAATCCGCTGGGCGGGATATGGAGGCCGACACGCTCCTGATCGATACTTGGCTGTCGACCCCCATGCCCGCGTCGTCCCATGCCGGGTTCGTCGAACTCTACGGCGACATGCTGGACCCCTATCACGCCGCCCGCCTGGACGCGCTGACCTGGTCCGGGGACATCGAATCCGCCACCCGCATGCTATCCCTGGTCTCCGGCCCCGAAGCCGACCTGGCCCGCGCCCGCATCGCACTGCGCGACGACCGATCCGGCGTTGACGCCCTGATCGAAGCCGTCCCCGAAGACTGGCAATCCCACCAAGGCCTGGCCTATGAACGCTTCCGCTGGCGCCTGGATCGCGGCCGCGGGGACGACGCGCTGGAATTGCTCTTCGCCTATGACGACAGCGCCGACACCCTGGGCGCCCCCGAAGCCTGGGCCCCCCACCGCGCCCGCATGGCCCGCCTCTTGAAGCAAGATGGCCGCTATGACGAAGCCTACCGCGTCGCCGCCAACCACCACCTGCCCGATGGCCACCGCGACGTGGCCCCGAATGAATGGCTTGCGGGCTATGTGGCCCTGCGCTTCCTGAACCGTGCCGACAACGCCATCGACCATTTCACGCGCTTTGACGCAAATGTCGCCTCGCCCATCTCCAAGGGTCGCGCGGGCTATTGGTTGGGCCGCGCCCACGAAGCCATGGGCAACGCCGAGGATGCCGCCGTCGCCTATGCCGACGCCGCCCGCTATCAGACCAGCTTCTACGGCCAACTGGCCGCCGAACGCGCGGGCCTGCCCGCCGACCCGCTGCTGGCCGGCACCGAGACCTTCCCGCCCGTGGCCGAAACCTCGCTCGCCGACAGCACCGTCTTCCAAGCCGGTCGCATCCTAGAGACCATGGGCGAACGCGACCTCGCCGAACGCTTCCTGACCCATCTGGCCGAAGATCTGCCCCGCGCCGAAATCGGCACGCTGATCGACCAAGTGCTCGCCATGGACGACCCCCATATCGCCCTCAAGATCGCCAAGCGCGCCGCCCAATCCGGCCATGAACTCCATGCGGGCTACTTCCCAATCACGGAGCTCGCCGACATGGCCAGCCCTGTGGCGCCCGAACTCACCCTTTCCATCGCCCGCCGCGAAAGCGAGTTCGACCCCGTGGTCCGCTCGGGCGCGGGCGCTTTGGGCCTGATGCAACTCATGCCCGGCACCGCCCGTGAAATGGCCAGTCTCCTGGGCGTCGAAGGCTATGCCCAGTCCCGCCTGACGCGCGAGCCGCTCTTCAACGCGCGCCTGGGCACGGCCTATCTCGGCGAACTCGAAGCCGAATTCGGCCGCTCCACGGTCTTGGTGCCCGCCGCCTACAACGCGGGCCCCTCCCGCGCACGGCGCTGGTTCCGGGAACTGGGCGACCCGTCGGATCCGAACATCGACATCGTCGACTGGATCGAGGATGTCGACTTCTCGGAAACCCGCAACTACATCATGCGTGTCTCCGAAAGCCTGCTGCCCTACAACGCCCGCCTGACCGGCGAGGTCGGCGACATCCGCCTGACCGACTGGCTGCGGAACGGCTATGACGACTTGGCGCCGACCGGTGTCTTCGCCACCCGCCAAAGCGACAGCGACGGCTAAGGTCGAGGACGGTCAATCGACCGGACGAGACCGCCCCGCCCGCCAGACCGCAAAGATCCCTGCCGCGACCACGATCGCGGCGCCGACAACCACGTTCAGCCGCAACGTCTCGCCGAACACCGTGACCCCGATCCCGGCCGCAAACACCAGATGGAGATAGGCGAAAGGCTGCACCACGCTCGCCTCCGCCGCCTCATAGGTCTTGATAAACAGCCACTGCCCCAGGGCCGCCAAAATACACAGCCCCACCATCCAAGCCCAATCGGGCGCGGTCATCGGCTCCCACATCCACACCCCCAGCGGCGTGATCGCCACAGCCCCCGCGCAGCCCGTCCAGACGAACGAGGTCAGCGCATCATCGGTCCGCGCCACCAACCGCGTCAGAACCGCATAGAGCGCGAACATGAACGCCGCCACCAGCGGCAGCAGCGCCAGTGGGCTGAACACGCCACCGGCCGGCGCCAGGATAATCACCACCCCCACGAACCCGATCCCGATCGCGATCCACCGCACCAGCCCCACCTTCTCCCCCAGAATCGGCCCTGAAACGGCGGCCACCAGCAGCGGTGCCAAGGCAAAAATCGCATGGCTCTCCGTCAATCCCAGCAGCACGAAAGCCGACACCAGAATGCAGATTTCAGCCAAGAAAAGAAGGCTCCGCGACGCCTGCAACCACGGCCGTCGCGTCCTCCAGGCTCGCTGCAAAGATCCTCTCCGCGCCGCGATCCCCAAAGCCAGCGCGGCGAAAAACCAATAGCGGATCGTGATGACCATCCAAACGTTGTATTCCGCCACCAAATGGCGGGAAAATCCGTCCTGCAAGGCAAAGACGAATACCGTCAGGCACATCAGCGCGATGCCCAACGCATTCCCGCTCATCCCAAACAGCCCTTCGTCATATGCCGCTTGCGCCCGTGGCCCGGGACCCGTTCCACGACGAACCCCGCGGCCGCCAAGGCCCGCCGCACCTGCCCGGCGGCGGTATAGGTCGCAAAGGTCCCGCCAGGGGTGGTGTGCCGGGCCACCTCCGCCATCAAATCCTCACCCCACAAATCCGGGTTCCGCGCGGGCGCAAAGCCATCCAGATACCAAGCCTCTGCTTGCCCCGCCCAGCCGGGCAGCGTCAGGCGCGCATCCCCAAAGACCAGTTCGATCTCCATCCCCGGCAGCTCGATCTGCTCAGCAGGCCATTGATCCAACAGCGCTTTCGCTTCCACCGGAAACGCGCCCAACGCCCGCGCCATATCTTGGCGCGTCATCGGATATGCCTCGAACGCCGTGTAAGCCAGCCGCCCCGGCCCGGCCCACGCCGCCGCCGTCGCCAAGGCGTTCAACCCAGTCCCAAACCCCAACTCGGCGATGCGAAACCCATCCCGAAACCGCCCCGGCAAATCGTTGCCACCCAGGAACACATGCCTCGTCTCCGCCAGCCCATCCTGCAGCGAATAATACGGGTCCCCGAACCGCGTCGCGACGGGCACCCCGTCTTTCCACTCGATCTCCATGCCCCGCCCTATCGCCCCAACGCGCCCCATGCGAAAGGGCCGTCATGAGCTTCGACGTCACCATCCTCGGCGCCGGCGCCTTTGGCCTGTCTTGCGCCTGGGCGTTGGTGCGGCGGGGCGCCAAGGTCCGCGTCATCGACCCGAATGGCGTCGGCGCGGGTGCCTCCGGCGGCATCGTCGGCGCCCTGGCCCCCCATGTGCCCGAGCAATGGAACGCCAAGAAGGCCTTCCAATTGGACAGCCTGCTGATGGCCGAGACCTGGTGGGCCGACGTGGCTCAAGCGGGCGGCGGCGATCCCGGCTATGCTCGCACCGGCCGCCTGCAACCCATCCCCGACGGCAGCGCGCGCACCCTGGCGGAGGCGCGCGCGCAGCAAGCGACGACGCTCTGGCAGGGGCGGGCGACCTGGCAGATCCGCAATGCCACGCCCGGCTGGTCCCCCGGCACGCCGGAGGTGATCCACGACACCCTCTCCGCCCGCCTCCACCCGCGCCGCGCCTGCGAAGCCCTGGCCG
The DNA here is from genome assembly GCA_039180995.1 of Pseudomonadota bacterium. Classification (GTDB taxonomy): domain Bacteria; phylum Pseudomonadota; class Alphaproteobacteria; order Rhodobacterales; family Rhodobacteraceae; genus Jannaschia. The sequence goes on along the minus strand of JBCDCW010000055.1, from coordinate 2,078 downwards.
CCGCGATCCGTTGCAAGGGCGGGGAGATCGTTGTCGAAGGTCCGTTGGACGGCGTCATCCTTCACGCCACCGGGTGGCAGGGACTGGCGCAGATGCGCGACGGCCAAGGCCGACCCGCGGGCGCGGGCATCAAGGGTCAGGCGATCCTCCTGGACCTCGACCGCCGTGTCGCCCCGCAGCTCTACGTGGACGGGCTCCACGTCATCCCCCATGCCGACGGCACCACCGCCATCGGCTCGACATCCGAACGGGAATTCGAGCACGAAGACCCCGATGCCCAATGCGACGACCTGCTGGGCCGCGCGATCGTCGCCTTGCCCATCTTGGCCGATATGCCCGTGCTGGCCAGGTGGGCCGGGATACGGCCGAGGGCACGGAGCCGGGCGCCGCTTCTGGGAAAATGGCCAGGCAGATCAGTGCACTACATCGCAAATGGTGGGTTCAAGATCGGCTTCGGGATGGCGCCGAAGGTGGCGGAGGTGATGGCCGATCTGATCCTGGAGGGGCGAGATGCGATCCCGGACGCGTTTCGGACCGATGGTCTTGCGTCGTGGGACGGCAAGGGATAGGAGGCCGCTCTGCCGCAAGGCCATGTCTCCGACTACCATGTCAAAAACGGAAACTTATCAATGATTTACGCAATTCTCACCATGGGGGTGATCGTCGTCGCGTCCAATATCGGCGTGCAATTCCTCATCGCCGATGGCTGGCTGACCTGGGGGGCGTTTTCCTATCCGCTCGCCTTCCTGGTGACCGACGTTACCAACCGCCTCTACGGCCCTGAAAAGGCTCGGAAAGTGATCCTGGCGGGGTTCGGCGTCGGCCTTCTCTGCTCGCTGATCGGGACCCAGATCATGGGCGAGTTCGGGCCGCTGGTGACGCTGCGGATCGCATTGGCGTCGGGGACGGCGTTTTTGGTGGCGCAGGTGATTGACTTGGCTGTGTTTTCTCGGATCAGTGCCGCAATTTGGTGGAGAGCACCGCTGGTGTCAACGATCTTCGGATCCATTGTCGATACGGCGCTGTTCTTCACCATCGCCTTCGCCGGTTTTCTCGCCTTTCCAATGGCTTGGGGCGATGTGTCCTGGGCGCAGGAGGGGACGGCCGTGGGCCCGCTCTGGGTTGGGCTGGCGTTGGCCGATTGGGGGGTGAAGATCGGCGTGGCGTTGCTCGCCTTGGTGCCGTTCCGTGTCATTACAGTGAAATTGGCACAATAGGTTGCGTAAAGGGGGTTGACCCATACGAAATACGCGCCAAAGTCAGTGTATCGGCAATCAACGAAAGGAGGTGATCCAGTGTCTAGAAAGGTATTGGAGAAGTGCGTCGGGACAATCGTTGAGGTGCGCGGGTAAAGCAGCCTTTATCCAAGTGTTTCAATGGGTTGAGGTCACTCTAACCGACCCCACCTCCTGAACTTTCGGAAGGCCGTCCCGTGTCGAGGGGCGGCCTTCTTCTTTGGGGGTGCCCCCGGTACACCCGCCGTACACCCCCTGTACAGACGTGCGTCTGTACAGCTTTGCTCACCCGATCTTAACCGTTCTGCACATGCCTTTGGAAATCACTCCCCAGATCACGCTCCAGGATTGGGAGATCACGGAGCAATTCGTCCGCGCCTCGGGCCCCGGCGGGCAGAATGTGAACAAGGTGTCCTCGGCGGTGGAGCTGCGGTTCGAAGCGGCGCGGTCGCCGTCGCTGCCCGACGCGGTGAAGGCGCGGCTGAAGCGGCTGGCGGGGCGGCGCTGGACGTCAGCGGGGGCGGTGGTGATCCAGGTCTCCGAGGAGCGCAGCCAGGCCCGCAACCGCGAGATCGCCCGGGAGCGGCTGGCGGCGTTGGTGCGAGCGGCTTGCGCGAAGCCGAAGCGGCGGGTGAAGACGAAGGTCTCGGCCCGGCAGAAGGCGAAGCGGGTGGACGCGAAGAAGCGTCGGGGGGCGGTGAAGGCGTTGCGGGGTGGGGTCGAGGAGGATGGGTAGGGTGAGAACCCACCTTTCCGCGGGGTCGTCACCGGCGATGCGGTGGGTTGTCACCCACCCACCGTTGACAGGTCGCGCGTCGGATACCAATTCTTGGTACAGCGCAG
>JBCDCW010000054.1:0-17048 GCA_039180995.1 Pseudomonadota bacterium | reverse complement strand
CCTGGCGGGGCTATGCGGTCGATGGGAATGTCGAGGCGCATAAGTTCACCCTGACCAATGCGCTCAAGGACATGGCCTATCTCGCGGCCCTCGCCGATGGCAGCGGGGTGGCAAACCCGGTCGGTTCGGCGATCAAGAACAGCTACGCCATGGCAGTGAACACCGGCGGCGATGGGGCCGAGGACTATGTACCCCATCTCATGGATTTCGTGGCGAAGGCCAACGGCATTCCCCGCTAGGGGATGCTGTCCGAAGCGCCACCGCGATCGGTCCAGACACCCGGTTTAGGTCGATGAGTCCGGATACGGCCGAAGAGACCCCGGCTGGCACCGCATCCAATGTGTCTCATGCCAGCCCCAAGGCCGCGAACGGAATGTATCGGACCTCGGTCCCCGGCTCGATGCGCATCTCGCCATGGGGCAGTTCCACAAAGCCGTCCGCCCAGCTCAACCCCGTCACCAGGCCCGATCCTTCGGATCGAAATATTTCGGCCCGGCCATCCCGCAATCGGGCGCGTAGAACTTCCGATCGCCCAGCCTTCTTCTGTTTGGAAAACGCCGCGGGCACCAGGGTCGCCTCCGGCTCTCGCCAACCGGCCCCCGCCATCTGCAACAAGGCCGGCCGCGCAAAGAGCGCGGCGCAGGTGAACGCTGCGACCGGATTGCCGGGCAGGCCGAACAGCGGCGTGCCGGCCCATCGGCCGAGCATCAGGGGGCGGCCGGGTTTCAGCGCGATCCGCCAATGCTGGACGTCGCCCCTGGCGCGCATCAGACGCGACAAATGATCTTCCGCTCCGTCGCTGGCCCCGCCCGACGTCAGGATCGCATCGACTTCCGCCCCGTCGAGCACGCCTGTCAGCGCCGCCTCCGTATCCCCCACATGGCCCAGATCGATCGGGTCCAGGCCCCACCCCGCCAGCATCGCCAGCAGCATCGGCCGGTTCGCATCTGGGATGCCGTCCAGTGATCCGCTGGCCGTCAATTCATCGCCCGTGGACAAAACGCCGACCCGCAACCGGGTGCGAACCGGCACCGTCCCGTGCCCGCCCGTCACCGCCAGTGCCAGGTCCGTCGGCCGCAGAATGCGACCCTGCGGCAGCAGCGGCCCGCCCCGGGTCACGTCTTCGCCCGCTCGTCGAGTGTTGGCGCCACGTTTCGGAATCGCGGACAGGCGCAGATATCCGTCATGCTCGGTTGCGTCCTCCTGCAGGGCGACCGTGTCGACACCCTCGGGAATTTCGGCGCCGGTCAGGATGCGCAGCGCGTGGCCTGCGGGCACGGCGCCGCCATGGGGGACCCCCGCGGCCGAGCGGCCGGCGGCGACCGGGATCGGTCCGGGCGTCAGCGTGGCATGGGCGAAACCCCATCCATCGACAGCCGCATTGGCCATGGGCGGATTGTCCCGGCGCGCGACCAGATCACCCGCCAGGATCCGCCCCGCGGCGTCGGAAATCGGAACAGTCTCGGCCCCGGTCACGCGGAGGGTAGCGGCCCGCAAGGCCGCCAGCGCATCGCTCACCTTCGTCCATTCGGCTCCGGGCGGCAGCGCGAAGCAGGAGGATGGGGGCAGCACACCCAGGATCCATCCCTCCTCCCGGGCCACGCGCGCGCTGTCCTCCAGGGGGGCGGGCGCCGTGAAGGCGGTCTCCGGCAGGGCTCGCAACGCCCGGGCGGTGGCGATGACCTGGCCCGCATCCTTGATCCCATGGGGGGCCGGGGGCCACAGGCTCGGATAGATCTCGGCCAGCACGAGACATGCCTCCGGAACGGCGAACCCGGTCTGCTGCGGCCAGACGGCCATATCGGGATGCCGAAGACGCAGCTTGGCCAGCGCGGCCATCCCGACCAGCGACTGCCCACCCACGGAGCCCGTCGTGTATAACTTCAAGGCCGATTGGGCCGATGGCGCGAAGCTTTCCACAAGCCGGTGGTCTGCGATCCCGTGGCCGTTCCGATCCGACCCCCGTTCGGGCAGGTCCGGATGGTCATGGGACCGGGGCCGGCCCCAGAACGGGCCGCGGCCGGGGAAAGCCCGGTTCATAAGCTCCGCCACGGCGAAGCGATTGTTGCCGTTGTCTGGGGCGTCCTCGATATGCGCGGCCAACCAATCCCAGATCGCCAACGCATCGGCTCGGCCGGTGACCCCTTCGGCCAAGCCGGGCGGATAGCCCATTGCGAAATCGAAGCCCAACAGCGTGCGGCGGCCCTCGGCCAGGAGGGCGTCGATATGGGCCAGCGCGTCATGGCGCGTGCGGTGATACTCCACCTGCTGGTCGCCTTCGCGGTCGGTGCAGGTCCAGATCGCATCTTTTGACGGCTTCGCCGGGCTGGGCGTTGCGGCCGACGACCAGTCGGCGACAATGATCGTCTCGAACCTCATCGAGCCAGAATGAACTCTGCAATGGCCGAGATGTCGTCCAGGTCGAAGATGGGCACCGAAACCTCGCAGGGTGCGCTGGCGGCGACGGCCTTGAAGCCTCGATCCGCCTGCGCCAGCGGCGGCTGGCCCGTCTCAGGGCGCCAGGCTTCGATCCGGGCATGCTCGCCATGTTTCCACCCTTCGGCCAGAACCACGTCGCACGGCGACAGGCGGCCAAGCAGGGTCTGAAGATCGCGCGGGCCTTCCTCCATCAGGGTCAGGCGCGCGTCGGAGGCCAGCAAGGTCTGATGCGCGCCGGCCATCCGATGGCGATGGCTGTCCGTTCCGGGCGTCTCCAGATCCAGCATGTGGTGGGTGCGCTTCAACGTACTGACCGTCAATCCCTTGCCCGTCAGATGGCGAACAAGGCGTTCGGTCAGCGTCGTTTTCCCCGCATTCTTATGCCCCGTGATGCCCATCAGGATCATGGCGCGGCCCCCATGCCGCAAATCCGACCCAGGGGATCGGTCACCGTCTTGAACGCCGCAGACATCACGGCTGACCCTCCGCCTGCGCCAGATCTTCGGGCGTGTTGACGTTGAAGAAATGGGCCTCGGGAAAGATCGCGACGCCGGGCGCGTGCCGGTCCGTCCAATGCAGGATCTTCCGCGTCCCGTGGTCCAGCGCCTCGCGCAGGTCGAAGCGCAGCGGTGTCGGCCAAAGCCCGAAGGTCGGTTGGGGCCAGACGTGCTCCCCTTCCCGCGTCGCCGCCAGTGCCAGGCCCGACGGGCCCGCGCGCTCCAGCAGCCGCGGCACCAGATCCGGCGGCAAGAACGGCGTGTCGGCGGCGGCGGTTACGATATGCGGACAACCGACCGACGCCGCCCATTCGAGCCCCGCCAGCACGCCGGCCAGCGGCCCGGGATGATCGGGCAGGGGATCAGCCAGGACCGGCAGGTCCAAATCGGCCCAGCGCGCGGGGTCGCCATTGGCATTTATGGCGATCCGGTCGACCTGGGGCCCCAGCCGCGCCAAGACATGGTCGATCAGCGGGCGACCTTTCAAGAGGAGGCGCCCCTTGTCCCCGCCGCCCATCCGGGTCGCGCGCCCGCCGGCCAGGATGACGGCATGGGGCTGGATCATGTCCGCCCACGAACAGGCAGTCCGACACCGCCACCGAGAGAAGTCTGTGACCGACCGGGTTTGGACGCCTGGCGCCTCATGCTTCGACCTCTTCCCAAACCACCCGATCCTCGCCGCTCAGGCACACGAACCGCGACCCTTTCAACCGACCGATCACCGTCAACCCGACCTGGCGTGCGATTTCCACCCCCCATGCCGTGAACCCCGAGCGCGAGACCAGGGACGGAATGCCCATCAGCGCGCATTTGATCACCATCTCGGACGTCAGCCGACCGGTCGTGTAAAGAGTCTTATCCGCTGCCGTGACCTCTTCGGCCCGCATCCATCCTGCCAGTTTGTCGACGGCGTTGTGCCGTCCCACATCCTCGAAATAGGCCAGCGGATCGGGACCTTGGCAAAGGCACGTGCCATGGATCGCGCCAGCCTCGAGATACAGCGATGGCGTCCGATTGATCGCGGCAGACAACGCCATCAGGTCCGACACCCGCAGTGGCGTCGGTGGCAGGGTCAAATCGTCCAGGCCCTCCATCATATCCCCGAACACCGTCCCAACCGCGCAACCGGACGTCCGCGTGGCGCGCGCCAGCTTGGCCTCGTGATCGGTCTCGATGGCGGTGCGCACGACCACGGTATCCAGTTCTGCATCGAAGTCGATGGCGGTAACCTCGTCGGCCGGGCCGACCATGCCCTGGTTCGTCAGAAACCCCAGGGCCAGCCAGCGCGGATGGTCCCCGATGGTCATGGCAGTCACGATTTCGCGGGCATTCAGGTAGATCGTCAGCGGCCGCTCCTCGACCACGCGCAGGTCCACGGGCGCACCGTTGGCATCGCGACCGGTGACCGGCCGGGTCAGAACCGGGTCGGCGGGGTCGGGCACGACGCGCAAGGTGGCTGGGATTTCCGTCGCCATGAACGATAGGTGACCGCAGCGGCACCGGGATGCAACGGGGCGCATGGTACCGGCCTGGATCAAAGAAGGTCATCGGACCACGAAGCGGAAAGCCCTGTTCACGGAGCACCTGCGCCACAGAGACTGTTCCTGCGACTGGCCCGAGACGACGCCCTGTCCAGCCGATTACGCCAAAATGTCCGCTACGCCCAACGTCAAGACCGCTCCCGCCGCCATATGCGGCAGTGGTCTGCCCCTAGCGAGCCCTCGTACTGACGGAAAACCCCGTGCCCCAGAGCCATTGGAAACCGTCGATGACCAGTTGAAAATGTTCCTCGCCTGGCGTCGCTTCATCGAAAGAGATCGGAAGTTTGAAATGGCCGATCTCGCCAGGGCCGATGCGATCTTCCATCATGTCACATGGCCTGTTGGGGCTTAGCCACCGGTCGTCACTGAAGGCCGAGGGACGGTCACGGGGCTGCGCGACCGCGATCCGCGGTCGCATGGCTCCGGCCCATTCGCAACGCCCACTATCCCGGACACGAATAACGGCGGTCCGCTCAGTGATGGAGGCGCGACCCTCGATCACCTCGGCCCCGTAAAGCGTATATGTCGGCTGACCGGGGGGGACGGCACTGCATTCGGCACAGATTCCCGGCAGGGTTTCCGGCTCCCCGATTTCCTCTCGGAAGTCCTCAAGCCCCTGCCCACGCCATATTTCGGGAAGCGCTGAGTCTTTCAAAGAACCAAGCTCTGCATCATTAGCGGCCGAGGCACGGCAACACGGAAAGACGGTGCCCGCCGCATCCACATGCAACGCCAACCAAGGCAAGTCGCATGCCCTGGAAAAACCCTGTTCCCGGACGTCCGTAAAGTACTTCGACCTCGCTTCCGCGGGTCGCTCGAGTTCTAGGCGAAGCCGTTCCTCGGATTCCAGATGAATCGTCACGCCATGCCGATCCGCCTCGGATCGAAGGGCAGTCAGCATCTCGCCCACGTGGGATAAGCCAGTGATGTGTTCGTCAATCCCGGCATCCGATTGGTCGAACAGGGATTGCACGACGAAATGCTTGATGCCCAGCTGTGCCAACTGAGCGGGTGCGTCCAGCATGGATGCGGCGGTGGACTTCATTAGGACACTGGACACGGTAATCTGCGTTTGCGGTCCGCCCGCGCGGACAAGCGCTTCTATCCCTCGAAAGCACTTCGCGATACTGCCGCCCCTCAACTGTCGATACCCCTCTGGATCGAAGCTATCGACCGAGATATCGACGTGACTCAAAAGGGAGAGACTTGCGAAGCGGTCTAGAAATGCCTTTTGGACAAAGATGCCGTTCGTGGTCACACCATAGTTCAGTCGGCGCCGTTCAAGGTCGTCCAAGAAATGGACCAGATCGGGATGCAGCCTTGGCTCCCCGAATCCGGTCAGAATGACGCGATCTAACGACGCGTCCAAGCCATCGAGAGCCCGCGCTCAACTCTCCTGACTGATGAACCGATCGCGACCAGAAGTGGAGCTTTTGCCCTGTGTCAGCGTACACATCTTGCATGCCAGGTTGCAGCGGCTGGTCAGTTCGATACTGACGGATGTCGGCGCCTCGGGGTCGCGCCGTTTGACATAAAGACTGGCCGCGCCGCGCTTCGATCTTAGGCCTCGCAGAATTTACATACCCGCCTTGCCCTCCAACGGCGCTTCCGGTTGAAAACGACAATCCAAATGTCGAAACCATAGTCGGAACCGTCATCCTGCAAATAGGAAAGATCTCGCTCTCCGCGGATGTCGTCGCGGGGCGCAGACCCGGATTGTCTTCGCCGCACAGGCAGGCGGGTCAGCGGGGCGGTGATCCGGCATCGGATCAAGCCCAGATAGGCCGCCGTACCAAAGGCGGGGGATGGACAGGGACCGACGGGCACGCAGACCGACGTGTTGTTGGGCGCCATGGCCGCGTGACAGGCCTTGAGGCCCGGTTAGACGAGCGATACCTCGGCTCACGATACCGCACGGAAGGTTCGGACATGCGACCTGCGTTTTGGAAGGGTGTAGCCGAAGGCGCGCCGTTCGTCGTGATCATGGTCCCGTTCGGTGCCCTATTCGGCGTTTTGGCCACCGAGGCGGGCCTGCCCCTGGCGCAGGTCATGGGGTTCACCATGCTGGTCATCGCGGGCGCCTCGCAATTCGTGGCCATCCAACTCCTCAGCGAGGGCGTGCCCGGCGCCATCATCGTGGCCTCGGCCCTGGCGGTGAATCTGCGCATGGTGATGTATTCGGCGGCCATGGTCCCCCATCTGGGGCCCGCCCCGTTCTGGCAGCGGATGGGCATTGCCTACATGCTGGTGGACCAGACCTATGCTTTGGCCCAAGCGACCTATGATCGCGAAAGCGGCTGGTCGGTGTCCGACAAGGTCGCCTATTTCGCCGGCACCGCCGTCCCGGTATTTCCGGTCTGGGTCGGGTCGACCTGGGTCGGTGCCGTGCTCGGCGCGCAGGTGCCGGAAAGCTGGGAACTCGAATTCGCCCTGCCGCTGGCCTTCCTGGCCCTGGCCGCCCCCATGCTGAAGAGCCAGGCTCACGTGGCCGCGGCCTTCGTATCGGTGACCGGGACTCTCCTGCTGTGGTGGGTGCCCTGGAATCTGGGCCTGATCTTCGCGGCCATCGCCGCCATGGCCGTCGGCGCCGAGATGGAGCGGCGATCATGAGCGTCTGGTGGATCATCGGAGCCTTGGGGCTGGGCACCTACCTGACCCGCTTCGTCTTCCTGGGGATCGTCGGGGACCGGCCGATGCCCGATTGGGTCCTGCGGCACCTGCGCTATACCGGCGTTGCCGTCCTGCCAGGCCTGGTCGCGCCGTTGGTCGTGTGGCCCGAAAGCGGGACCGATCCCGTTCGGTTGATCGCGGCCATCGCGACCGTGGCTGTGGGTGTGTGGCGCAGGGATGTGATCTCGGCCGTGATCGCCGGGGGCGCCGTTTTCATGGTGCTGCGATTGCTCGTCTGAGGGCGATATCCCCTCGCCGGGCCGCCCGTCTCAGACCGGCAGGGCGGTCGTCCTGAACACCGTTTTCAGCGCGAAAGACGATTGCAGCTTTGCCACGCCCGGCAACCGCGCAAGGTGACCGCGATGGATGCGCGCGAAATCGTCGGAATCCCGCGCCACCACCTTTAACAGGTAATCATAGGCGCCGGTCATCAGATGGCATTCCAGCACGTCGGGGATGCGGGCCACCGCGGCCTCGAACGCATCCAGCACGTCATCGGCCTGGGTCGACAAGCTGATCTCGACGAAGACGGTCGTGGGGCGGCCGACGGCGCGGGGGCTGACCAAGGCAACCGTGCCCTGGATGGTGCCGTTTCGTTCCAACCGTTGCAACCGGCGATGACAGGCGCTGGGCGACAGGTTCAACCGGTCGGACAATTGGCTGGCCGTCAACCGCGCATCCCGTTGCAATAGGGTGAGGAGTCGGGCGTCGATGGCGTCCAAGTCTGACATCACGCAAAAATCTCCCGATAAATTGGTATATCTTGCGATAAAATCACGCGATTACCCCCTTGCTTGGGACAAATACGGGATTTCGCATCGGCCGGTCGAGCCTAATCTGCGCCAAAGAATCGGGAGGGGACGTTCATGCTCATCGGCTGTCCGAAAGAGATCAAACCGCAGGAATTCCGCGTCGGCCTCACACCCGCCGCCGCCATGGAAGCGATTGCCCGCGGGCATTCCGTCATCGTCGAACGCGGCGCCGGTCTCGGCTCCGGTTTCGAGGATGCGGAATACGAGGGCGTGGGCGCCGAAACGGTCGACACCGCCGAGGAGGTCTTTGCCCGTGCCGATCTGATCGTAAAGGTGAAGGAACCCCAGGCCGTCGAGCGCAAGCGCCTGCGCGAAGGGCAGGTTCTGTTCACCTATCTGCACCTCGCCCCCGACCCGGAGCAGACGAAGGACCTTCTGGCCTCGGGCGCGACTTGCATCGCCTACGAGACGGTGACGGCGCCTGGTGGCGGCCTGCCATTGCTGGCGCCCATGTCCGAGGTCGCGGGTCGGCTGGCCCCCCAGGTCGGCGCCTGGACCTTGCAGAAGGCGAATGGTGGGCGCGGCGTCCTGATGGGGGGCGTGCCGGGCGTGGGCCCTGCCCAGGTCGCGGTGATCGGCGGCGGTGTCGTCGGTACCCATGCGGCGCGGATCGCAGCGGGGATGGGCGCCGAGGTCATCGTACTCGACCGGTCGTTGCCACGGATGCGCTATCTGGACGACGTCTTCGGCCAGCAATTCAAGACGCGCTTCGCCTCTGCCGGCAACGTCGCCGAGGAGATCCGGCGCGCCGACATGGTCATCGGCGCGGTGCTGATCCCCGGCGCCGCCGCCCCCAAGCTCGTCTCCCGGGCGGACCTGTCCGACATGAAGACGGGCGCGGCCATCGTCGATGTGGCCATCGACCAGGGCGGCTGCTTCGAGACGTCCAAGGCGACGACGCACGAAGACCCGATCTACGAGGTGGATTGCGTCCTGCATTACTGCGTGGCCAATATGCCGGGCGCGGTGGCCCGGACCTCGACCTTGGCCCTCGGCAACGCGACGCTGCCGTTCCTGATTGCCTTGGCCGATCGGGGCTGGCTGTCGGCCTGCAAGGCCGATCCGCATCTGGCGGCCGGTCTGAACGTCCATGCCGGACAACTGACCTATGCCGCCGTGGGCGATGCGCTGGGCCTGCCATCAGTTCCGGTCGACAGCGTGCTGGCATAGGGGGGACCCCGCCCCATGCCACAGGGTCGATTTAGGGCGGGGCTTTGCCGTCTTATTCGGTCGCCTGCTTGAGGCTGTCCCGGATTTCGATCAGGACGTCCAGTTCGGACGGGCCGGTCTCGACCTCCGGGGCAACGTCGTCCGGCTTCTCGGCGGCGGCCTTGATCTTGTTGACGAACTTCACCAGCATGAAGACGACGAAAGCGATGATCAGGAAATTGATAATCGCGGTAATGAACGCCCCATAGCGGAACTGCGCATCCGCCACACCCACCGTCAGGTTGCTGAAATCGAGCCCGCCGACCACAAGACCGATCAACGGATTGATTAGATCTTCAACCAGACTTGTCACGATGGCCGTGAAGGCGGCCCCGATGATAATCCCGACGGCCAAATCCATGACATTGCCCTTGGCAATGAAGTCTTTGAATTCCTGCAACATATTTAAAAGCTCCCACTGTCCCAGTTGGTCTTGGGCCGTGTTTTCACGGCGCCGCGCACAGGGTTGTCGCGATTCGCGCACCGGGTCGACTGTTTTGTTTCGCCTGCCTCGCCTTATGTTGCATCGCGCTCACCCATCTGCAGGAGGCCCGTATGGCCGATCTTTCCGCCTTCCCCATCACGACCCGTTGGACCCCGAAGGACCCCACCAAGTTGCAATTGTTCAGCTTTCCCACGCCCAACGGGGTCAAGGCGTCGATCATGTTGGAAGAGACGGGGATCCCCTACGAAGCCCATCTGGTGACGCTGTCGGACGCGGATGTGAAGTCGCCCGAATTCCTCAGCCTGAACCCCAACAACAAGATCCCGGCCATCATCGACCCAAACGGCCCCGGTGGCGCCCCGCTCGGCCTGTTCGAGAGCGGGGCGATTCTCCTCTATCTCGGCGAAAAGTCCGGCAAGCTTCTGGGATCCAACGCGGCCGACAAGGCGCGCGTCACCCAGTGGATCATGTGGCAGATGGGCGGTTTGGGGCCGATGCTGGGACAACTCGGCTTCTTTGTGAAATTCGCCGGTAAGGAGATCGACGATCCGCGCCCACGGCAGCGATATGTCGACGAGGCCAAGCGTTTGCTGGGCGTCCTGGCGGGGGAGTTATCGGATCGGGCCTGGATCGCGGGGGATTTCTCGGCGGCCGACATCGCTATCGCACCTTGGCTGAATGCCCTCAACTTCTATGAGGCCAAGGATATCGTCGGCTGGGCCGACTATCCCGCGCTGGACGATTATCTCGACCGCTTCCTGGCCCGGGACGCGGTCAAGGTGGGCATGAACACGCCACCCCGACCCAGCTGAGACGGCCGCTCCGACCTACGACATCGGATTGGCTCCTCGCCGTCTAGGCGGTGCCAGCCCGCCGTCGCAACACACGGGCCGCATCAACACAACACCCAAACCGCGCATATCAATTGCCCGGTCAGGAACCCAAGGGCCGCGATCATGGCGGCATTCTCAAACCTACTCGTCATGGGGCCCTGTCTGGCCCCATGATCGTTACTGTCACGTTAACGGGGAAGAGATCCCGTCAAAACGTAATCCAGCACCTGCACCACCTGCTCGGGCGTCTCGCAGACGGCCAGGGCGGCGGCATCGACCTCTTTCAGCGCGTGGGCATGATCGGGCCCGTGCTGCACGATCAAGGCCTTGCCCAAGGCCGCGGCCTGACCCGCATCGAAGGCGGCGTTCCACTGCTTGTATTTGTCCCCGAATCGCACAACCACGACATCGGCATCCGCAATGGCCTTGCGCGTTCGGATCGCGTTTAGGCCGGCCCCCTTGCGGTCGTGCCAAAACTTGTCCGGCTCGGCCCCCAGGATCGCCACGCCGCAATCGTCGCTGGCGGCGTGGTCGGTGACCGGTCCGGTAAACGTCACCGGAAGATGCGCGGCCCCGTCGGTGATGGTCGCGCGCCAATCGGTGTGGATTTCACCGGCGAGATAGACGTTCAGTTGCATGGGACCCTCCTGCGGTTGACCGGGTGGTACCCGTCGCAGGCCGAAAGGAGAAGCGGGGTTCCGAGGGGATACGGAACCCCGCCGCCCGGCGGGGACGTGCCGGGCAGAGCACCGGAGCCGAGGAAGGGGAAGACAGGGTCCGGATGTCGGACGGACCGACGATAATTAGATTACCAATCCAAGCGCCCGTTCGGGTGACGATATTGTAAAGATTTCGTGACGCTGCGATCCGCCAAGGGTTAGCCGGCAGAGGGATGCAGATCGGGCCGGTATCCGGCGCGCAGCACCGACAGCGTCACCGGATTGGTCAACGTCTCAACCGACAGACGGGGCAGGGGCTCTGCCGGGCCATAGCCGTCTGGCGTGTACGGCCGGGCTTGGTCGTCCTGGACCAGCCAACAGCGATCGGTGCGGAACATGGCGCCATGGGGCAGTGCGCGCGCCTCGGCCATGTGGCTGCACAAACGGCGCGCGCCGGGCACCGCACGGGCGGCATGCATCTCTGCATCGACGGCTTGAACTCCGGGCCAGGGCCCGATGGCCACCTGCCAGGCGGCCTTCCACCGCTCGAACGCGGCCCGGCGGCAATAGCCACAGGGCCGGTGCCCTGCGGCGAATGCCACGGCTTCGTCCAAAAAGAAGAGCTCGGTCCACCGACGCCCGGTCATCACCGTCCGCTGCCGACCTTGCCAATCCAACGTACAGCAGATCCACGCCCGGATCTTCCACAGCGCCGGCCCCATCCGGCGGTCGGCCACATGCAGGATGCCCCGATTGCCGGTGATCGTCCCGCGCGCGGCAAGGGCGTGAATGGTGCCGTCGGGCAGGACTCGGTTCTTAAGCGGCAGGTCGGTCTCCAATCCATGACATCGGCCCGGCGGACCATGCGTCGGCCTCCCACGGGGACGCGCGCGCAGCAAGCCCATTGACCGTACCAGGGCACCGCCAGGGCCGCTCGTCCATCCCATCTGCTTCCATCTTAGGCAGGTCCCGCGGCCCCATCGGCGGAGCGATGCCCATGACCTGGGCCCGAAACCGAACTGTCATCGTTCCGTCGTCCATCTGTCGCACCCGCCGGTCACCGCAGACGTTCCAACAGACCTTATGGGGATCCTCTCGATGTTCCGACTGAACGCCGTCGCCGGCCTGCTGATCACCACCGCGCCCGTCCTGGCCCAAGACATGGTGCCCGCAACCTTGGTGGGTCACGCCGCCATTCCGGCCAACACCATGAGCGCGCCGCCCGCCGACGCCCCCCAGGATCTCTGGATCTCCGGCAAGTTCACCTCCCGCGATGGTCAGCGCGCGGACGAGCCCGGCTCGCTCAGTCAGCGGACTGGCCTCAACCTCCCCTTCATCGGCCAGCCCTTCCAAGGCATCTCCGGTTACGCCTATCAACGCGACGCCGACGGCAACCTCTATGCGCTGATCGACAACGGCTTCGGATCGAAGCTGAACAGCCCAGACGCCATGCTCAGCTTCGTGCGTCTGGCCGCCGATTTTGAAACCGGCTCGGTCGACATCCTCGACCGCATCTGGCTGCACGACCCCGATAAGATCGTGCCCTTCCGCATTGCCTATGACGCGACCGAGACCCGCTATCTGACCGGCGGCGATTTCGACCTGGAGGGTCTGCAGATCGTCGGCGACACCGTTTGGATCGGCGAGGAGTTCGGCCCCTACCTCATCTCCGCGACGCTCGACGGGCGCATCACCGGGCTCTACCCGACTGTGCTGGAGGGTGCAGAACTCCTCTCCCCGGATCATCCCACCTTACGCGTGGGCGCCGAGGCGGGCGTCGACTATACCGTGCCGCGCTCGGGCGGCTATGAGGGGCTGGCGCTGACACCGTCGGGGGACACGCTCTGGGGCATGCTCGAAAAGCCGCTGGTCGTCGAAGGTGGTGAGAACGAGGGCGAATTCCTCCGCGTCCTCGCCTTCGACCCGGCGGCGGGCGATTGGACGGGCGAGACCTTCAAATTCGCCCTGACCGAGGGCGCGGTCGCCATCGGCGATTTCAACTTCATCGACGACACGCGGGCGCTCGTGATCGAGCGGGACAGCGGCCAAGGGGACCCCAGCCTGGCCTGCGCCGATGGCGAGGAAGACGGCTGCTTCCCGCGCCCGGCCCAAGTCAAGCGCATCAGCTTGATCGACACGTCCCAGATCGACGCCGACGGCTTCGTCGCCAAGCTGCGCCAGATCGACCTGATGGACATCGCCGATCCCGACGGCGTCGCCCGCCTGCCCACCGATGGCGACGTGCCCGCGGGCCGCTTCACCATGCCCTTCGTCACCATCGAGAGCGTCATCCGCGACGGCGACGAGCACATCATCGTCGGCAACGACAATAACCTGCCGTTCTCGGCCGGACGCTTGCTCGCGTCGCCCGACGCCAACGAGATGGTGCGGCTGCACGTGCCGGAGTTGTTGGCGGAGTAACGCGCCGCGACGTCCTCGGGCTCGGCCCGAGGACCTCCGACCGCAGAGATGCTCGGGTCAAGCCGGAGCATGACGGAACGGCGGGCGGCTAGCCGTCCGCCACCTCTGCCGCCCGCGCCAGCAGCGCGGCAAAGGTAGGATTAATCGTCGCCGCCTCTGCGATCGGCGTGCCCATCTCTGGCCGCGCAGCCAGGTCCAACAGCGGATCGACCAGCACCTCATCCGCATCTTCCCCTGCCCCGACGATCAACACGGCCAGCGCTAAGTCTGGATCATCAATGATCAGATGATCCATCACGGCCCCGGTCCATGCATCGGGTGTCTCGGTCCCTGGGTCGGACGTTCCCAGGTAAGCGATGTATCGCGCTATGAACCGATCCAGCGGCAAGTCTCCCGACGGCAACGCTTCGGTGTCCGCGGGCAACCCCAACGCGACGGCGACGATGGAACGGGGAATCATGGGGCGGTCCGAAGGCGTTCCCATGCCAGCCCAATGATCACCAGAGAGACGTCGTCAGGATGTTTCGTCAACGCGACGGACGAACAATCAGCGCGCAGCGCATGGTTGCCATTCCAGAGCCCGAAAACCTCTCTAACCCTGATCCCGAGGTTGAAATGTAGGTCAATCAGTTCGTCCGCGGACAGTGCCGCGAGTTCCGCCCGCTGCGGCTCTGTCAGGAAATCTAGGGTCGCTTTGGCGGCGTCTTGGCAGGTCGACACTTGTTCCTGCGCCGATACCGTCGTCACAAGCGTCACGAATAGCGAAACGCAAATCCAGTTCTTCACGCCATCATCTCTTTCGTCGCCGACAATTTCACCTCCGGATGATCCCGCTCGATCCGGTCGATATCCCATTGCAGCCGCGTCAGAAAAACCGGGTCCCCGTCATTATCGTGGGCGATGTGCTGACCGTTCTTGGCGATGACGGCCTCTACCGCGTCCTTGGGGCCCGAGAGCCATCGGGCCGATTGAAATTGCGACGCGTCGAACCGCACCGGCAGCCCATATTCCAGCTCGATCCGCGACGCCAAGACCTCGAACTGCAAGGCACCCACCACGCCCACGATGAACCCGGACCCAATCGCCGGCTTGAACACCTTCGCCGCCCCCTCTTCGGCAAATTGCATCAACGCCTTTTCCAGATGCTTCGCTTTCATCGGATCGCCCGCGCGCACACCCTGAAGCAGTTCCGGCGCGAAAGACGGGATGCCGGTAAACCGCAACGCCTCGCCCTCGGTCAGCGCATCGCCAATGCGGAGTTGCCCGTGGTTCGGGATGCCGATGATGTCGCCCGCCCAGGCCTCTTCGGCCAATTCGCGGTCGGCCGCCAGGAACAGCACCGGGTTCGAGATCGCCATGGGCTTCTTCGACCGCACATGGGTCAGCTTCATCCCCCGCTCGAAATGCCCCGAGGCCAGCCGCACGAAGGCCACGCGGTCGCGGTGCTTGGGGTCCATATTGGCCTGGACCTTGAAGACGAAGCCCGTCACCTTCCCCTCGTCGGCGCTGACCTGCCGCGGCTCCGCCCGCTGGGGCTGCGGTTCGGGCCCGTATTCGGCGATGCCGGTCATCAATTCCTGCACCCCGAAGCTATTGATCGCGCTGCCGAACCAGATCGGCGTCAGCGAGCCTTCCTGGAACGCGCCCAGGTCCATGGGCGGCAACAATTCCCGCGCCATCTCGACCTCCTCGCGAAGCCTCGCTAACAGATCAGCCGGGACATGATCGTCAAGCTTCGGATCATCCAGCCCCGAGATGCGCACGCTTTCCGCCACCTTGTTCCGATCCGCCCGGTCCATCAATTCCAGTCGGTCATGCAGCAGATCATAACATCCGATGAAGTCCCGCCCGACCCCGATGGGCCAGGAGGCGGGCGTCACATCAATCGCCAGGTTCTCCTGGATCTCGTCGATGATCTCGAACGTATCCCGGCTCTCGCGGTCCATCTTGTTGCAAAACGTCAGGATCGGCAGATCCCTCAAACGGCACACTTCGAACAGTTTCTGCGTCTGGCTCTCGACCCCTTTGGCTCCGTCGATCACCATGATCGCGGCATCCACGGCGGTCAGCGTGCGATAGGTGTCTTCGGAGAAGTCCGAGTGGCCGGGCGTGTCCACCAAGTTGAACCGATATTCCGCATCGCCCCGATGAAAGTCGAAGGACATGGCCGAGGCCGAAACCGAAATCCCCCGATCCTGCTCCATCTTCATGAAGTCCGACCGCGTGCGCCGCGCTTCGCCCTTGGCGCGAACCTGACCGGCCATCTGGATCGCGCCGCCATAGAGCAGGAACTTCTCCGTCAGCGTCGTCTTCCCGGCATCGGGATGCGAAATGATCGCGAAAGTCCGGCGGCGGCCGATTTCGGGGGGAAGGGGGGCGCGGTTGTCCAGCATGGGCCGGCATATAGGCCCCGGCCGAGGGCGCCGCAATCGCGGGTGCGGCGTTAACGGATTGGTGGGATTCGGGCGCTAGGACCTGGGACAAGACAAGAACGGAGGCTTCGACATGCACGCATTTCGGTTCCAAGCCAACATGATCGAAGGCGTGATCGCGGAACTCGCCCGATTGACCGGCCGGATTTACCACATGGTCCGCGCGGCGCGTTCGGGCCATTCTTCGTCATAGCGGCGACCGTCGATCTCTCCGCTGGTCATCTCATGCAGGATCTCGCCCACGCTCGGCAGATCCGGGGCGGGCATATCCCCCCACAGCTTCGCGCGGAGCAGCGCCCGGGCGCATTGGCTGTAGATTTCCGTCACGTCGACGACGATCACCGTGGTCGGATTGCGGCCCTTCTGCTCGAACCGGGCGACCAGATCAGGGTCGGTTGTCAGCATCGCCCGCCCGTTCACCCGGATGACGTTAGGCGAGCCGGGAACCATGAACATCAGCGATACTCGCGGATCGCGAACGATGTTGCGCAAGCTGTCCAGGCGGTTGTTGCCGCGCCAATCCGGCAAGGCCAGGCGATCCGGTGCGAGTTCTAGAACGACGGGACCATCATCGCCCCGCGGGCTGGCATCGGTCCCTTCGGGGCCGATGGTCGACAGGATGCAGAAACGGGATGCCTCGATCCACCGGCGATAAAGCGGGGTGAGTTCGGCTGCGACTTTATCCAGCGAAGCACGCCCGGGTGTGCCGTATAGCGCTTCGAGGGTGGTGATGTCGGTGATGCCATGGGCCATGGCGAGAAGTCTGGTTGTAAGATCGCGCCGGCGCAAACAAGATTCTCTGACGGTCGGAACAGGCCGGTGCAAAGACTTTTCAGCGAAAAGTCTTTGTAAAGTCTTGGTTGAAGACGTTTCTCCCACTCAATGCGTCGGCTCCACCACGGGGTCGATCAGCGTGCGACCCCCGTCGATGGTCAGGATCTGCCCGATCATGAACCCCGAAGCGTCCGAGGCCAGATATTGCACCGTCTCGGCCAATTCCGATGGCGCCGCGATCCGGCCCATGGGCGTCGCATCCACGATGGCCTGACGCAGATCGCCCTCCTCCTTCAGCCGGGTTTTCAAATTCGCT
>JBCDCW010000053.1:0-17360 GCA_039180995.1 Pseudomonadota bacterium | reverse complement strand
CGGGCGGATACGAGCGAAGCCGATATCGTGGTCGCGCTTTCCGAGGCCATCGAAGCCGAGCCAGGCTCGGTCGCGCTTGTGGGGCATTCTGGTGGCGGAATGCTCGTCACCCCTGGCGCCACCGCGGATCCACATCGCGTGTCCCACGGCATCTGGATCGCTGGAATGCTGACCCCCGATGGACGCAGCTTCGACGACATCGCGGGACCGGGCCGCCGGTTCGGTGTGCCGAGGTCGACCAGCCATGATCGCAGGGGATGTTGGCACTGGACGGAGCCTGAGGATCTGTCGGCTGGCTTGGGAATAGTCGGTCGGCATAACACCTCGCTTACGGCGGCCAGTGTTTGGCCGCACGGCTAGGGCTGGATTATCTTAGAAGGGTGATCGGCAAGATCCCCGGAAGCCTTTTGCAAGGCCCGCTGACCGACCAGGACGCAATCAAGAATATCAGGGGCAAGTCCTCCCGCCGAACCTCGTAGAACAGCGCCCCCTGATCGACCAGCCGTCCCATCATGACCCGTCTCCCATCAGCTTGGAGAAGTGAAGCACGGCGGCCGCAACCAACCAAGGAAATCAGGGAGAATTTCAACAGACCCCGCACCTATTCAGAAGCGGTCTTGTGTCCGGCCTGGGTCCGCGGGGTAAAGCGCTGGCCGTGAAGCCCTGCGATATATCGGGCCGATCTGCGCTGATGTCGCTTGACCGATAGAGCACGAACCGTTTCGTCAAGCGCCGAACTGGGCGACCGGTAAGCCGCGGTTGCCTGATACCGGACGGGTGACCGGAGGCCCTGCGCCGCGCGTCGCGTCTTTTCGATTGATGGCGGGCATCGCCTGGCATTTGGGGTACCTCCCGGTGCCGCGGTTGACTAAACGGCATGAAAGGCTGGCGGGCGGAGGCGAGATATCGGGTCACCGCCTTGCGGCGGTGCCAAACACTGGCTCTGGACGTTTGAGGGGAAGATCATGCGGGACGACTTGGTCGGTATCTTCTTGACGGGTGTCAGACGGGCGGATCCCGGACCGACCGTCGCTGCGATGCTGCCCAAAATGCAGCGGCCAGATGCCATCTGGGCCGTCGGCAAGGCGGCCGTCCCGATGGCGCGCGCGGCGCTGGCGCATTGGCCCGGTGTGCCATGCCTGATCGTCACCAATCCCGAGAACGCGGCCCCGGTGGCCGGCGCCCGCGTCATTCTGGGCGGGCATCCCGTGCCCGATGCCGGGTCAGCCCAAGCGGGCGAGGCGCTGTTGGCCGAGGCGGCGGCGTTGGGACCTGGGCAGGCGGCGCTGGTTCTGGTGTCGGGCGGCGGCTCTGCCTTGGCGGTCGCACCGGTGGAGGGCGTGAGCTTGGCCGACAAGGCCGCGGTGTCGCGGCTTCTGCTTAGGGCGGGGTGGGACATCTCCGAGATGAACCTGGTGCGCCAGAACCTCTCAAGGGTGAAGGGCGGCGGGTTGGCCCGGGCCGCGGCGCCCGGACGGCTGGAGGCGCTGATCCTGTCGGATGTCGTCGGCGACGATCCGGCAGCGATCGCGTCGGGACCCACGGTGCCGCCCTTGGGGGGACCGGA
This sequence comes from Pseudomonadota bacterium, assembly GCA_039180995.1. Taxonomy (GTDB): domain Bacteria; phylum Pseudomonadota; class Alphaproteobacteria; order Rhodobacterales; family Rhodobacteraceae; genus Jannaschia. The sequence continues at coordinate 15,793 of JBCDCW010000053.1, read as the reverse complement.
CGAGGCCGTGAGCTTGCTGACGGCGCGGGGCATGTGGGGCGACATCCCGGATAGCTGCCGGGACGCCCTGACGCGCCCGGCGGAAGCGGTGCCCGAGGCGGGCTGGCGCTTGGTCGGCTCGAATCGGCTGTCGGTCGAGGCCATGGCGACCGCAGCACCCGGCGCGCTGGTCGACCCGGTTCCGTTGGACGGTGACGTCGCGGAGGCGGCGGGCCGGGTCGCGGACGCGGCGCGCCGGGGTCCGGGCGTGACGCTTTGGGGGGGCGAGACGACCGTCCGGCTGCGCGGAGAGGGACGGGGTGGGCGCAATCAGGAACTGGCCTTGCGGGTGGCACGGGCTCTGGCTGGCGTTCCCCCGCCTTGGGCGTTTCTGTCGGGTGGGACGGACGGCCGCGACGGGCCGACGGATGCGGCCGGGGCAGTGGTGGATGATGGAACGCTGGCCCGGGTCGCGGCAGCCGGGCTCGATATCGACGCGATACTTGCTCGGAACGACAGCTACCCGGCTTTGCAGGCGTCTGGCGATCTTTTGATAACCGGGGGGACCGGGACCAATGTGGCGGATCTACAGATCCTGCGGGTCGGCTGAGCCGGGACCTGTCCGGTCGCCATTGCGGAGATTTTCATGACGTTCGAGATCGAAAGCCCATCGAAGGCCTGGCCGATCCCCGCCGCGCACTACCTTCAGGCCCATGATTGGACGCATCCTTCTTTTCGTCTTGGTCGGCGCCGCGCTTCTGGTGGCGGGCGGCCTTCTTTATGTGCGCATGGTCGATATGTCGCCGGATGATTGGCACGCCGATCCGGATCTGGGGGAGCGGACGGGCCGGCCCAACGATGTTCTGGTGGCCGAGGGCGGCGATTTGCCGTCCGTGGTGCTGGACGGATCGCCCGCCGATGTCGCGGCCCGGCTGGATGCCATCGCGCTGGCCGAACCCGGCACCGAGCGGATCGCGGGGACCCCGGAAGGGGGCTGGATGACTTACGTTCAGCGGTCGCGGCTGGTGGGCTATCCCGACGCGGTGTCGGTCAAAGTGTCCCCAGATGGGGACGGCGCGCGGGTCTCGGTCTGGAGCCGGTCCCGTTTTGGGCATTCGGATCTTGGTGTCAACCGCGCTCGGGTCGAGCGCTGGCTTTCGGCTTTGCAGCCCTGAGGGCGCGCCGCGGCGGGGGCCGGGCACTTACATCTCTGTCTCTGCGAGAGGGAGCGGCGCCGCTGCCGGCGGACGGTTCCATGAATGGGGGGCCTGCTGCGCCCGATTGGGGCGCCCCAGGTCCGATGGCGTGGTCGAGCCCGACCGGCCGGTGGTCGCGGGGCGTCAGATCCGCGACGCCCGTGGGTCGTCCTGTCGTCTTGCTGCAGCGGGGACGGTATCGGGGCGAGCGGTTAAGGAACGGTTCGCGTTTCTGGGGCGCGAACGCTCCTTCGTCCTGGCGGACGGCGTCGCTTCGGGCGATCAGGCCAAGCCGTTGCGCATGATTGGGCCTCTGGACCAGTGGCGGGCGTTGGCTGCCACATGGCCGGCGCGGACATATTTGCCCATTCTGTGGAGCATCTCGGCTTCGGGGAAAGCGCGTGCATCGCGGATCACGAACCCCTCTTGGCGCTGGGTGTCCAGGCCGTCGATCAGGCGTGCAAGCAGATCGTTGGCGAAGGCCCCGCGGGCCAGGGTCGGGACGGGCGTGATGCCGAGCGCGGCGAAGCGTGACAGGGTGTCGTCCCAACTGGCGATCGCCTCGTCTTGAATCCAGGCGAAGCCGAGGAACCAGGATGGCAGCGCGTCATAGGCCACCGAATGGCGAGCATAGAGGCATTCGCCGACGATGCGTTCGCCGGGGGCGAGCTGCGGGGATATGCCGGCCGCGAACCCGCGGACCCAATCGCGCGCCGGATGGGCACCGGTGTCGAGGCTGCGGGCATGGCAGCCGCCGGTGTGGATCGTGGTGTTCTCGCCGTCCATCTTCTCGGTCGCCACCACCTCCGGCACCGCGCACAATGTGTCGAGCGAGGCCATGACTTTGTCGTCATCCCCCCGGCCGGGGGAGCCGGGTAAATGATACATCCGGCCGTATTTGCGCGATCCGCTCAATAGGGCATCGGGTGGACGCGGTGGATGGCGTCGATGGCCTCGATCAGGTCGTCGGACAGGGTCATGTCCTGGGATTTGAGCCCGTGTTCGAGTTGGGCCGGCGTGGTCGCGCCCAGGATCGCCGAGCAAGCGAAGGGGCGGGTTTGGAGCCAGGCCAGCGCCATGTGAACCGGGTCGATGTCGTGGGCCTGCGCGACCTCCAGATAGGCGGCGATGGCGGGCTGCACCCGGTCGGTCCAACGGCCGCCGAGCCCCGGGTTGAGGGACTTGCGCGAGCCGTCGGGGACGGCGCCGCTCTGGTACTTGCCGGTCAAGAGGCCCGCGGCCAGGGGCGAGAAGGCGAGCATCGTGACGGATTCGTGGACCATCATCTCGGACAGGTCGGTATCGGCCAGCCGGTAGAGCAGCGAGTATTCGTTTTGGATCGAGATCGGCCGCGTCGGGCCGTCGCCCGCCGCGTCGATCCAGCGGTCGGTGCCCCAGGCGCTGTCGTTGGAGAGGCCGAAGGCGCAGATCGTGCCGCGCTCGACCTCGCGCGCCAGGGCGCCTTCGCACTCGGCGATGTCCTGCACAATCTGCGCGCGGTCGCCCTGGGGCCGGTAGGTCCAGTTCTGGCGGAACTGGTAGGAGCCGCGATTGGGCCAGTGGAATTGGTAGAGGTCGATGGTGTCGATCTGCAGGCGCTTGAGCGAGGCTTCGATGGTCTGGGGGATCGTCGCGGGCGAGATCGGGGCGCCGTTGCGCGCCTGGGATCCCGCGCCGGAATGCTTGGTCGCGATCTTCAGTCGCGCGCGATTGCCCTTGGCGACCCAGCGGCCGACGATCTCCTCGGTCAGGCCGATGGTTTCGACGCGGATCGGGTTCACGGGATACATCTCGGCCGTATCGAGCCAGGTGACGCCATGATCGGCGGCCATGTCCATCTGGGCATGGGCATCGGCCTCGTCGGTCTGGGTGCCGAAGGTCATTGTGCCGAGCATGATCTCGGAGATGGTCTCGGTAGGGCCGAGGGGGATGTGGCGCATGGGTCGGGCTTTCGGTGCTGTGTTTGGCGCGACCATGGGGGGAAATGGGGGCGGGGGTCCAGCGAGTGTGTGCGGGGCGGCCGACAAGGGCGGCGCGGCCCGGTGCTGATGAGTGCATGAAGGTCTGTTGGGTGGGAAAAGCGACTGTTCGCGGCGCCTGTTTCGATGGCTGCTTTGGCGCGCGTCCGATCAGCCTGGGCTCGCTTGAGATGTTGTGTATTTTGTCAACGATGCTGATGGTGCAAGCATGGCAACCGAAACAGAGTTCTCCTTCGCAGCGCTGAGTGGGGCGGCGCGACGGCACATTCGGGTGTTTCAGCTTCACCAGTTTCTTGATCGTTTCGCGATGGGTCTGACCGTTGCCGTTGTTGCCCTGGCATTGACCGACCGAGGCATGGATCTCTTTCAAATCTCGCTTCTTTTTGGGATCTACTCGCTCACAACCATGGCGATGGAACTTCCGTTCGGCGGCTTGGCCGACAACATTGGACGCAAGCCGGTCTTTCTGACGGCGGTGGTCGCCAGCTTGGTTTCGCTCGTGCTTTTTGTCGCAACGAGCGACTTTTACATCCTCGCGCTGTCGTTTGCCTTCATCGGCTTTGGCCGCGCACTTCGGTCTGGCACGCTCGACGCGTGGTTTGTCGAAACCTTCAAGTCCGAAGCGCCACATGTGGACGTTCAACCTGCCCTTGCCAAAGCGCAATGGGCCAACGCCATGGGCTTGGCCGTGGGAGCCGTCTTGGGGGGGCTTCTGCCTGATGCGTTTGGCCCAGCCGCCGCGAAGCTTGGCTTCAGCATTTATGACGTTTCCTATGTGGCAAGCTTTGGTGTGATGCTGGGCGTGTTTGTTTTGACCATCCTGGCCATTGCGGAAGAACCGCGCCCGATGAACCGGAATGCTCTCAAACAGGGGTTTGCACATGTTCCGTTGGTGATCAAATACGCGAGCCTTCTCGCGTTGAAACATCCCTCTCTGTCGATGCTTTTGGGGGCGCTGACGCTCTTCCTGATGGCGACCAACCCGGTCGAGGTCATCTGGCCGACCCACGCAGAGCCCATGCTGGATGAGGGCTACGCAAACACGGTCATTGGCGCCGTGACCGCGACCTATTTCTTCTCCATCGCGTTCGGCGCGTCGCTGTCCCCGCGGATAAACCGGATCTTCAAACGCCGGCACGCCGTGACCCTTGCGGCAACTTTTGCCTGCCTGGCGGGCGTTCAGATCGTGCTGGCGTTACAGGGCGGCATCATCGGCTTTGTGGTGGTTTTCATTCTGTATTCAGTGATCCTTGGCGTCAGTGAGACGCCCGCCAGCAGCATTCTGCATAGCTGCGTCGAGGACCGGCAGCGATCCACGATGCTGTCTTTGAGGTCGCTTGTACAACAGCTGGGGGCGGCATTGGGCTTGGTTTTTGCGGGCGCCGTCGCTGAAGTCTACTCTACGCCCGCGGCTTGGATTGCCGGTGCGATATTTCTTGCCGTTGCCACGATACAGACCTTGGTTTTGGTCAAACGGCTTGGTGCGAAGACAAATAGCTGACGTTCGGGCTTTGCGCAGCATCCCGCGAAATGGGCTCGAACCTAACCTTCACCTTCTTCAAAGGTCCAACTCCAGCCACACCGGCACGTGGTCCGACGGCTTCTCGCGCCCGCGCATCTCGGATTGGATTGTGCAGTCGGTCATGCGGTCGGCGACGGCGGGAGAGAGCAGGAAATGGTCGATGCGAATGCCGTCGCCTCGGTCCCAGGCGCCGCGTTGGTAGTCCCAGAAGGTATAGTGGCCCGGGCCCGGTTGGCGGGTGCGGAAGGCCTCGGTCAGGCCCAGGTGGCAGAGGCGACGGAAGGCGGCGCGGGTGTCCGGCAGGTGCAGGGCGTCCTTGGTCCAGGCCGACGGGTTGGCGGCGTCTTCGGGCTGTGGGATGACGTTAAAATCGCCGGTGACGAGGAACGGGATCTCCTCGGCTAGAAGGGCCTCGATACGGGTCTGCAATCGGCCCATCCAGGCGAGCTTGTAGACGTATTTCGGCCCGGGTGCCGGATTGCCGTTGGGTAGGTAGAGGCCGCAGACGCGGATCGCGCCCGTTTCGCCAATCACGGTGCCTTCGATGTAGCGGGCCTGTTCGTCGGTGTCGTCACCGGGCAGGCCGGTCTGGACGTCTTCCAGCGGGATCTTCGATAGGAGGGCGACACCGTTGAAGCCCTTCTGGCCATGGGTATGAAGGTCGTAGCCGGTGCCGTCGACCAGGTCGCGCGGGAAGGTTTCGTCGGTGGACTTGATCTCTTGCAAGACGATGACGTCGGGCGTGTCGTCTGCGCGCAGCCAAGCATGAACCGTCTCGTAGCGCGCCTTGATGCCGTTGATGTTGAACGTGGCGATTTTCATGGGCCCGGCTTAGGGCAGGAGGGGCGGGGAGTCACGGGGGCATGGGATCTTCGGGACGGTTGTGCCGCCCTGTCAGTCCCTGTCGCCGATCCGCAAGGCCTGCTCCTGAAACCGGTCGATCAGCCCGTCACAGATCGTGATCTCGCGGCCGTTACGGGACCAGCTTGCCCCGCCGTCGCAGCGGTTCACCTGAAGTGTGATTTGCGAGTGCCAGTCGATGGACGACAAGAGCGAGGCCATGATTTCACCCGTCTCTCCGGCCCCAAGCGCCGCCTTCCAAGGCCCGTCCTCGGCCCGCAATCGCACTTCCGTGACGCGGGCGCCGGGCGGCATCGCCAGGGGCGCGAGGATGCGCCGCCAGGCGCGGGCGATCTCTGGCGCGGTGTCGCGGCAATCCGCGGCGTCGTCTTCGGTCATGTCGAACTCCGTGGCGAGGTCGGCATGGCGATCAGGGTCCAGCCCGTACAGAAAGCAGAGCGTGTAGCCCGCTCGTCGCAGATCGTCGGGATGTTCGGCAAAGATGGTTTCGTCTTCCGCCTCGACTTCCCAGGAACGGGCCCGGGCACGAACGATGTCACCGACGCGGTCGGGAAAGCGTTGGTGCAGGTAGAAGGTCGCGAATTGGTCGGCGGCGATTTCTTCGTTGGCCAGGATGGGCAGGTCGAATTCGCGAATGACCGCGTGGCCCATTTCGTGCGTCATGACGTGGAGGAGGACGTTTTCGGTGAACGGGCTGATGGTGGTATCGGCATGGGCCGGGATGGAGAGGGCGACGAGGAGGGTGATGGGGCGGATCATGGCGCGACTCCAATGGGTTGGCGGCGCAGATAGGGGGGCCGAAGCCGTGGGTTCGATCAAGTCGCCTCGGTCTGGATGGCGGCTTGCCGCCGGGATTGGGGTAGGGTGGGTGAAACCCACCATCCGTCGCGGACGTCGCTATGCCCCGAACACCCGCGCGAAGATCGTGTCCACGTGTTTCGTATGGTAGCCCAGGTCGAATTTTTCCCGGATCTCTTCTTCCGACAGTGCCGCGCGGACATCCGCATCGGCCAGCAGCTCCGTCTGGAAATCAGCGCCTTCTTCCCAGACCTTCATGGCGTTGCGTTGCACCAGTTTGTAGCTGTCCTCGCGGCTGACGCCCGCTTGGGTCAGGGCCAGCAGGACGCGTTGGGACATGACCAGGCCGCGGAATTTGTTCATGTTGGCCAGCATGTTGTCGGGGTAGATCACCAGCTTGTCGATGACGCCCGTCAGGCGGGCCAGGGCGAAGTCGAGGGTGATCGTGGCGTCGGGGCCGATCATGCGCTCGACGGAGGAATGGGAGATGTCGCGTTCGTGCCAGAGGGCGACGTTCTCCAGCGCGGGGGTGACGGCGGACCGGACCAGGCGGGCGAGGCCCGTCAGGTTCTCGGTCAGGACGGGGTTGCGTTTGTGCGGCATTGCGGAGGAGCCCTTTTGGCCGGCGGAGAAGAACTCCTCGGCCTCCAACACCTCGGTGCGCTGCATGTGGCGGATTTCGGTGGCGATATTTTCGACCGATGAAGCGACCACGCCCAGGGTCGCGAAGAACGCCGCATGGCGGTCGCGGGGAATGACTTGGGTGCTGATCGGCTCGGGCGTGAGGCCCAACTCGGCGCAGACATGGGCTTCGACGGCGGGGTCGATATTGGCGAATGTGCCGACCGCGCCGGAAATGGCGCCGGTGGCGATCTCGTCCCTGGCCATGCGCAGGCGTCGGAGGTTGCGATCCATCTCGGCGTAGAAGCGGGCGAAGGTCAGGCCCATGGTCGTGGGCTCCGCATGGATCCCGTGGGAGCGGCCGATGCGGACACTGTCCTTATGTTCATAGGCGCGGCGTTTGAGAGCGGCGAGCAGAGCCTCGGTATCGGCGATGAGGATGTCCGCCGCCCGCGCGAGTTGGACGTTAAAGGTCGTGTCGAGCACATCCGACGACGTCATGCCCTGGTGGACGAAGCGGGCTTCGTCGCTGCCTACGATCTCGGCCAGGTGGGTGAGGAAGGCGATGACGTCGTGCTTGGTGACGGCCTCGATTTCGTCGATGCGGGCGACGTCGAAGTCGACGTCCTTGGCTTTCCACACCGCGTCGGCGTTCGCCCGCGGGATCACGCCCAGATCGGCCATGGCGTCGCAGGCATGGGCCTCGATCTCGAACCAGATGCGGAATTTCTGTTCGGGTGACCAGATGGCCACCATCTCGGGGCGGGAATAGCGCGGGATCATGGGCGGGCCTTTCGGGTGTCTCGCGCATCTCCTAGGGTGACGGACACCGGAAGGGAAGGAACGAGGATGCGCACGGTCATCTGTCTGCTGCTGAGCGCCGCGCCCGCCTGGGCGGAGCTGGACGTGGAGACCGCCTTGGCGGGCCGGACCGTCGATTACGAGGGCGCATACCAGGCGTTCAATTTCAACGGCACCACGACATATGTCGCCGATCGTCCTTCGGCCGGGCGCTGGGTGGCGCGGGACGGACGTTACTGTTCGCAATGGCCGCCTGCGACCGACTGGGATTGCTACGACCTGGCCGTGGACGGGCAGGACGTCGTGTTCACCGACGACCGGAGCAACAGGACGCGCGGGCGATTGCGACCATGACAGATCGCCCGCCGTCCAAGACCGCGCGGCCCATCTGGGCCCATCCGATGGCGGCCTTCGGCTTTTCCATGGGTGGCCTGGCCTTCCTGTTGACCCAACGGGCGGCGCGGCTTCAGGTCGTTATGCTGGCGATGACCGTGGTCGCTTTCGCGGTCGTCGGGGTTGCGCCATGGCGGTGGGCTGTGATGTTGGCCCTGTTCCTGGCGTCTTTGGGGGTGGAGGCGCTGAACACGGCGATCGAGTTGACCGTCGACCGCCTTTCGCCTGAAATCAGCGATTATGCCAAGCACGCCAAGGATTTGGGCAGCTTCGCGGTTTTCTGCGGGTTGGCGATCTTCGGGGCACATGCGATCTGGGTCTTGGTCGCCGCGCTGTCGGGGCCATGACGGCGGCTGAACGGCTGGCGGCCCTGGCCGGGCGCTGGCGCACCGTCCGGGCAATCCGGCAGGCCGATGGCGCGTTGCTGCGCTTCGCGGGCGACACGATCTGGCAGCCCGAGGGCGATCATATGCGATGCACCGAGACCGGGACGCTTGGCAAAGACGGCCAAGTCTTTGAGGCGCGGCGCGAAACGCTTTGGGCTGCCGCCGCCGACCAAGCCATCGACATCCGCTTCGCCGACGGCCGCCCATTCCACCGGCTAGATGCCAGCGGCCAGGCGGACCACGATTGCCCGCCTGATATCTATCGACTGTGCTACGACTTTTCCGCTTGGCCCAGATGGTCCGTTCGTTGGCGCGTCACGGGACCGCGCAAGGCATACCGCGCCCTGACACGGTATCGCCGTCCTTAGAATGGGGTGTCACCCCATCGCACGCCTTACCCCAGAGGACACGCGCCGCGATCCCGCCAGATCGGTACGTTGAGCGACATGTCACAGACGGCCAGGAAGGTGCGGCCATCGACAGTCAGACAGGCCGCCTTGCCGACCTCGACCTGTCCGCCTTGGCCATCCCTGCAATAGCAATCTTCCGCTCCGGCGGCAGGTAGCGCGACCATGATGGCGGCAGCAGTCAATCTGAACATGGTAAACCCTCCCGTATCGAAAGTGCCACAAATGCCGGTCTTGACCAAGACGGGCGCCCGCGACATCACGCCCCGATGATCCCCGATGACCGCCTCGATCAGATCCTGTCGCGTTTTGAGTATCTCGAAGCGCAGTTGAATGCCGGGCCCTCGGGGGACGAGATCGCCCGCCTGACCCGCGACTATGCCGAGGCCAAACCGGTGGCCGAACAGGTCCGCGCCTATCGTGCGCGACAGGTGCAGTTGGCCGAAGCCGAGGCGATGCTGGACGATCCCGAGATGCGCGAGTTGGCCGAGGCGGAGTTGCCTGACCTGCGGGCAGCCATCGCCGCCGCCGAGGCCGAGTTGCAGATCGCCCTGCTGCCGAAAGACGCGGCGGATGCACGGCCCGCGATCCTGGAGATCCGGCCGGGGACCGGAGGCGAGGAGGCCGCCCTATTCGCCGGCGACCTGGAAGGGATGTATCGCCGCTATGCCGAAGGGCGAGGTTGGCGGATGGATGTGATCGAGCGGCAGGAGACCGATCTGGGCGGCATCAAGGAATTGGTCGCGCGGGTCGAGGGCGAAAACGTCTTCGCCCGCCTGAAATTCGAGAGCGGGGTCCACCGGGTGCAGCGCGTTCCCGCCACCGAATCCGGCGGCCGCATCCATACGTCGGCCGCCACCGTCGCCGTCCTGCCGGAAGCCGAGGCGGTCGATATCGACATCCCCAGCGGCGATATCCGCATCGACACGATGCGGGCCTCGGGCGCCGGGGGCCAGCACGTGAACACCACCGATTCCGCAGTTCGGATCACGCACTTGCCCACCGGGATCGTCGTCACGTCGTCCGAGAAATCCCAGCATCGCAACCGTGAGATCGCCATGAACGTTCTACGCGCCCGGCTCTACGATGCTCAGCGGGCGGCGGACGACGCCGAACGCTCCGCCGATCGCAAGGCCCAAGTCGGCTCCGGCGACCGGTCCGAGCGCATCCGGACCTATAATTTCCCGCAAGGCCGGATGACCGATCACCGGATCAACCTGACGCTCTATAAGCTGGATCAGGTCATACAGGGCGATTTGGACGAGGTGATCGACGCCCTGACGGCCGATCTGCAGGCGGCCCAATTGGCTGAGATGGGCGCGTGATCGAGACGGATGTGCGGCGGGCCATGGCCGCCGCCCGGCTACGGTTCGAGAAAGCGGGCGTGCCCGATCCGGCCCGCGACGCCTCGGCGCTGTTCGTTCAACTCATCGAGGACCGGATCGGTCCTGCGGAGGCGATGCCAACCAATCTCGCCCAGCTCTATGAAGACGCCGTGCAGCGTCGCGTGCGGCGGCAGCCCGTGGCGCAGATCACCGGGCGGCGGGCGTTCTGGATGCACGACTTTATCGTCACGCCCGATGTGCTCGATCCGCGCCCTGATACCGAGACTCTGGTCAGCGCCGCCCTGAACGCCCGCGCCGACATGTTGCGCGACCCGGACCGCTGGCCCCATGAGACGGATCTGACTTGGCCGCCGATCCCCTTTACCCGCGTCCTGGATCTGGGCACGGGGTCGGGCTGCATCCTGGTCTCGCTGCTCCATGAGTGTCCGACCGCCACCGGCCTGGGCACCGATATCTCGCAAGCCGCGCTGGATGTGGCCGCGCGCAACGCGGATCTTGTCGGCGTGGCCGACCGGGTCGAACTCCGACAGGCCGATTGGCTCGACGGGGTCGAGGGCCCCTTCGACATGATCGTCTCGAACCCGCCCTATATCGCCGCGGCCGAGATGCTCGATCTGCAACCCGAGGTCCGCGATTGGGAACCCCATTTGGCCCTGACCCCCGGCGGCGACGGCCTGGCGGCCTACCGGATCATCGCGCGTGATGCGCTTGTCCATCTGACACCCGGCGGCTGGCTGATGGTCGAGATCGGGTACGGTCAGGGACAGGCCGTCACCGCATTGTGGCGGCAGGCCGGATTGACCCAGATCGCCGTCACAAAAGATCTCAATGGCCACGACCGCGTGGTTTCCGGGCAAAAAGCGGCAGCTTGACGCTGAATCCGCTTGTAACTGCCCCAGCAGACTGCCACATAGCTCACGCAACCAGCGGATGTCGCGCAGCCCGCGCCCCGGTCGCAACGCCCGAGTAATCCGGATTCACCGACCCGCCGAAGCGGGCAGGGTCCACGGCAAACCAGCGGAAACACCCCACGTATGAGAAGCAGCAAGTCCCGTTCGCGGAATAAGAACCGCAACCGCAACCAAGGCGGCGGAAATATCATCAATCGGGTTTTCGACAGCTCGGGGCCCGAAGGTAAGGTGCGCGGCACGCCCCAGCAGATCATCGAAAAGTATAACCAACTCGCGCGGGATGCGCAGCTTTCCGGTGACCGCGTTGCGTTGGAGAATTTCCAGCAGCATGCCGAGCATTACACCCGTCTTCTGGCCGCGGCCCAAAAGGAGATGGAGGCCCGCCAGCAGCACAACCAGCAGCAAGGCGGCCAACATAATCAGCAGGGTGGTGGACAGCAGGGCAACCAAGCGAATAACGGCCAGGGCAACCAGGGCAACCAGGGCAACCAGGGCAACCAGGGCAACCAGGGCAACCAGGGCAACGGCAATCAAGGGACCGGCCAGCCCCAGGCGGAGAGCGGCCAGAGCGGCGGCGATGCCGGGAATCGGCGCCGGGACCGCAATCGCGAGGAGCGTAAGCCCGACACGGATGTCATCGACGTGCCGGACGCTGAGTCGGGTCCCATCGAGACGCCCGAGGCCAAAGCCGAGGAGACGCCCAAAGCCGAGAAGCCCAAGCGCACACGCACCCGCCGGAAGGCGCCGAAATCCGAAGAAGCGGCCGCCGCTGAGCCAGAGCAGCCGACGACGCCCGAAGACGCCGCCTAGGCGGAGCGCGCCGCCACGGCGCGGGCCAAGGCGCACCAGCCTTCCAACCCGATCCGTTCGGCCCGGTCCGTCGGGGCGAGGTCGGCCTCGGCCAAACATGTCTCCACATCCGGCACCAGGCCCTTGAGAGCGGCCCGAAGCATCTTGCGCCGCTGTCCGAAGCCTTTGGCGACAACCCTTTCCAGCACCGCGGCGTCGGCCGCGAACCGGGGCGCCGGTAACGCGGTCAGATGCACGACGGCGGACGAGACTTTGGGCGGTGGCACGAAGGCATCTGGCGGCAATGTCAGCGCGATCTTGGCGTCGCAGCGCCATTGGGCGAGGACCGCCAAGCGGCCGAAGGCCTTGGATCCCGGCACGGCGACGATGCGGTCGGCCACCTCCTTTTGAAACATCAGCGTCAGGCTTTGCCAAGGCGGCGGCCAAGTCGCAGGTGTCAACCAGCGGACGAGTAGCTCGGTGCCCACATTATAGGGGAGGTTGGCCACAACCCGCCACGGCGGATCGAGGTAGTCACCGGTCTGGACCGCCAGCGCGTCCCCGTTCACCACCGTCAGTCGGCCGGGATAGGCTGCTTGGATCTCTGCCAGGGCCGGAAGGCAGCGGGCATCCTTTTCGACGGCCAGGACCTGGGCGGCGCCTTCAGCCAGAAGCCCGCGGGTCAAGCCACCGGGGCCTGGTCCGACCTCTAGCACACGGGCGCCATCCAGGGAGCCGGCAAGGCGGGCGATCCGGGCGGTGAGGTTCAAGTCGAGCAGGAAGTTCTGCCCCATGGATTTCTTGGCCCGAAGATCATGGGTAGCGATCACGTCGCGCAAGGGGGGGAGGTCGTCGATCCGGGCCATGGGATCGCAGCTAGCGGCGAAAAACTCTTAAGGTAAGAGTTTTTGGAAAAGTCTTAAGGTAAGACTTTTCGCCCGGCCTCAGCCGGATGGACCCGGCACCTGCACCGGTGCGACAGCTGCCCCGGCGCTGTGTCCCGAACCATCCAGGGTTGGTGGCCTGCTGTTAGGACCGCAAGGGCCGATGCCGCGCCGTCGAGATCGGCGGCACTGGTGTCCGACGTCGGGCGATCAGGAGAGTCGGGACGCTGCCAAGGTTCGTCACGCCAGCATGGATTCTAAGGTGTTGTTTCTATTAGCCGCTTTGCCACGTTTCGGCCACCATGCAGTCCTGGGCGGTCTACTCTACTCGGCAATGTGGCACCCCCGTGCGGCCATCTGCCAGGCGAGCCTGAGAGCAGCGACCATCGAGGCGGGATCCGCTTGTCCGGTGCCGGCGATGTCGAAGGCAGTGCCGTGGTCGGGCGAGGTGCGGATGAAGGGCAGGCCCAACGTCACGTTGACGCCGCCTGCGAAGTCGACCGTCTTGATCGGGATTAGCGCTTGGTCGTGATACATGGCCACGGCGGCATCGTAGGTCGCGCGAGCGGCGGGATGGAACATTGTGTCGGCGGGTAGGGGGCCGAAGCAACCCAGATCCGGCGCCAGGGTTGCGACGAGATCGGCGATCCAGTCGACCTCTTGCCGCCCCATCGTGCCGCCTTCGCCCGCATGGGGGTTCAAGCCGGCCACCGCAATGCGGGGTCGCGTGACCCCGAAATTCCGGCGCAGGCCTGCATGGGTGATCCGCAGGCAGCGCTCTAGGCGGTCTGGCGTGAGCATCGCGGGCACGTCTTGGAGCGGGATGTGGATCGTGGCGGGGACAACCCGCAACTCGGGGCAGGCCAACATCATAACGACATCGGCGCCACCGGCCAGCGCCGCAAGGTACTCCGTGTGCCCCGGATGGGGAAACGCGGCGCCGTCCTTCAAGGCCTTCTTGTTGATGGGGGCCGTCACCATTCCGGCGGCCGCGCCTGCCTGCGATAGGTCGACGGCCCGCGCGATCGCGGACATCACGCCCGGCGCCTGGGCCGGATCGGGCTGGCCAGGCTGCGCCGGGCCTGGAATGTCATGGGGCAACACACAGAGCGTGTCGGGCACCACATCGCCCAAATCGGCGATTTCTCGGATCGCCACGCCGAATCCGTCGAAATGGGCGGGATTGCCCAGAACCGCGAAGGGCATGGCCGGCACCAGGGCCCGGGCCTTCGCGACAACCTCGGGGCCGATCCCCGCGGGCTCGCCGCAGGTCACGACCAGCGGCGCCTCATTCGATGATGGCATCGGCCCGCAATTCGTCCAGGAAGCCCTCGGCGAAGCCTTCCAACCGCCGGTTCAAGAGCTGCTGGCCCAGCGCCTCGAACGCGCCCTCGGGCGGTTCGACCACGCGGCCGCATAGCATGATCACGCGTAGATTGCCGTTGGCCGTCGTCAGCCGGGTCGAAACCTCGCCTTCATCCAGCAGGGCCAGTTCTTGGCGCAGATCGGCGGGCAGGTCGGCCACCGCCGCGACCGTCCGCGTGAGGCGGTCGGGCTGGTTTCTGGCCATGCCATACAGGTCGTCGCAGGTATCGACCCGGTCGCGCAGGTCCCGGGCGGCCGACAGCGCCTGGGAGGAGCGACCGCCGGGGATCAGATATTCGGCATAGTCGATGGACAGGGCCTCGGGCTCGTCGGGGACTCCCTCCTCCAGATCACGCAGAAGGAAAACCGCGATGAACGAGCCCAGATTGATCGGGTCAGAAACCTGGCCAGGGGCCAGGCCCAACACGTTGCCGGATACGGCCGGGCCCAGATTGGCGAGCGGCACCCAATCCAACCGGCCGCCCCGCTGCGCCGAGGGCGAGGCGGAATAGGTCTGTGCGGCCCGGGCGAAAGCGGCCTCGCCGCTGAGCGTGTCCGAGAGACGCTGGGCAAGCGTGGTCACCTCGGCCTCGGTCTCGGGCGTGATGGGCAGGGCGATCTCGGACAACAGCACGCGGACACCGCCGCCCGCGCCGCCCCGCAGCAGCGTGCGTTCGATCTCGGCCTCCGAGGGGCGGGCCCGGCCCGCAAAACGCTGCTGCACCAATTGGCGCCAGAACAGGCTGTTGCGGATGAAGTCGCGGAAGGTCTCGGCGGCGATCCCCGCTTCCTCCAGCGCGGCGATCAGTTGCTCGGTCGTCAGGTTGCCGCGCGCGGCAAACTCCTCATAGCCGATGGAAAGGTCGTCCTCGCTGACTTCGATCCCGGCGCGGCGGGCCGCCTGGACTTGCAATGTCTCGTCGATCAGGGTCTGTAGAACGCTCTCTCTGTCGGCGTTGGGGGCGCGCAACAGGGTGAAAAAGCGGGCGCGTTGGTCGACCTGATAGATCGTGATCGCGTCGCCATTTACCCGGACCGCCGCCGAAAAGGCCGACTGCGCAGCCGCCGCGCCCGCCAGGGTCAGCATCACGGCCAGGGCCGCCATCACTCTTGTCATTGCTCGTCTCGTCCTCATATGCCGCAGCGGCGGCTTCGCTGGCCGCGTTCGTCGGCCCCGAAGCCGACCAATTCGATCCCGAAGCCGAACCGTGTCGACGGCTCTAGCAGGTCGTTGGATGTGAAGCGCCGCTCCACGTCGAAATCCACCGTGACGCATTCCGTCCGATAGGTCACACCGACTCCAGCACGGGTGGCGTCATCGGTGACGAAGTCATATCGCCAGTTCGCCCGCCCCGTCCAGGCAGGGGTGATGTCCAGCGCCGCGTCCATCGTCCATTCGGATGTGTCGATGGGCCTGCCGGCCTCGATATCCTCCTCCAGCCAGGTGAAGCGCGTGGCCACGTCCAGCCGAGGGCCGGTATAGCGCAGGACCGTCTCGCTGCGGCTGAACTGGAACTGATCGTCGAACAGCGACCGGCTGAGCAACTCGAACGTG
>JBCDCW010000052.1:0-17492 GCA_039180995.1 Pseudomonadota bacterium | reverse complement strand
GTCGATCCCAAGTTCGCGGCAGGTCGGCAGGAAGAGCGGGATGATCACCAGGATGATCGTCGTCGCATCCAGGATACAGCCCAGCAGCAGCAGCAGAATGTTGACCCCCAGCAGGAAGACCAGCGGGTCGATATCCAGGCCGACAAGGCGCTGGGCCAGGAGGTTCGGGATATTTTCGGATGCGACGACGTAGTTGAGGATGAGGGCACCGCCGATTACCAGGCCGACCGCAGCCGAGGACCGGGCGCTGTCGACCAGGATTTCCGCCAGGGCGCGGATGTCGAGCGCGCGGTAGAAGAAGGCCGCCAGCACCAGCGCATAGAAGGCGGCGACGGCCGCGGCCTCGGTGGGGGTCGTGACCCCGCCATAGATGCCGTACAGCAGGATCGCGGGCATCAGCAGCGCGGGGAAGGCCGTGACCGTGCGCCGGGGCAACTGGGCCAGTGGCACCGGGTCTTCCAGGGCGAAGCCCCGGCGATGCGAGATCAACGTGTTCATGGTCATCAGGACCAGGCCCATCATCAGGCCGGGCACGATGCCGCCCAGAAACAGGTAGCCGATCGAACTGTTGGAGACGAGCGCATAGAGAACCATGGGGATCGACGGTGGGATGATCGGCCCGATCGTGGCCGACGCGGCCGTGACCGCGGCCGCATATCCCCGCGTGTAATGGCCGGTGCGGGTCATCATCTGGATGATGATCTTGCCGATCCCCGCCGCATCCGCCACCGCCGAGCCCGACATCCCCGAGAAGATCAGCGAGGCGACCACGTTCACATGGCCCAGCCCGCCCCGGAACCGGCCGACCAGGGCGATGCAGAAATTCAGCAGCCGGTCGCTGATCGTGCCCGCATTCATGATGTTCGCGGCCACGATGAACAGCGGCACGGCCAGCAGGATGAAGCTGTTGTAGAGCCCGTCCATCAAGACCTTACCGGCCAGACCGATATCTTGGCCGGCCGCCGCCAGGTAGACCAGCGATGCGATCAGGATGGCATAGGCGATGGGCATTCCGATCCCCGCGATCACGAAGATCGTGCCGATGCAGAGCAGGAATTCGACGCTCATTCGTCGGGCCGTGCCGGGCCGCCATTTGGCACCGGCTCCGACCGGCCGCGCAGGGCCTGGATCGCGGCCCAGGCATATCGCAGCGAAACCGCGACCAGGAACAGCATATAGACCGCGTAGATGTCCCGCATCCGGATCCAATCGCCGAACAGGCCCGACAGCGTGGCCGTCCGCTTCAGGCGCAGGATGTGAAATTTCTCCCAGGTAGGGCCGACCGATAGAAGCAGGCCCACCGCGATGGCCGTGCCGCCCAGGATGACGAACCAGCGGCGCAGGCCGGGACGGACATGGGTGGACAGCATGTCGAAGGTCACATGATCCTGATCGCGCACCACGAAGGCGCAGCCCGCGAAGATGATCCAGACCCACAGCAGAAGGCAGAATTCCAGGGTCCAACCATAAAGCGACGGGTCCAAGATCGGGACAGCCTGGGCCATCCAGTCCAGCCGCGCCGTGTAGCGGATGGTGATCTGAAGGACGAAGGTCAGGAACATCAGCGCCATCAGGATGCCGACAAACCATTCGGCCCCCCGGCGCAGGACGAAGGTCGCGCGCGTCACGTCAGATGTCCTTTCCCATGGGATGGGCGGCCCGAAGGCCGCCCACGCCGATCAGTTGCCCAGCGCGTTGATCTGTTCAAGCACGCCGTCGGGCCAGGACGCGGCGAATTCGGACCCGACATATTGGGCCTGCACATGGTCACGGAACGCGGCCAGATCGGGCTCGTAGATGGTCAGCCCGTTCTCGCGCAGGAAGGCGACCAGGTCCTCCTCCTTCTGGAGTTGCGCCTGACGGCCGGCTTCGGCCGCGGCATCGGCGGCCGCCTGAACCGTCGCCTGCTGTTCGGGCGTCAACCCGTCCCAAACGGTCTTTGAAAACGCGACATAGTTCAGGTCGACTAAGTGCGAGGTCAGCGCGATCTGGCACGTCACCTCGAAGAACTTGGCGTCGACCACGGTCGGCAGCGGGTTGTCCTGGCCATCGACCGACCCGGTCTGAAGCGCGGTGTAGACTTCGGTGAAGGCCATCGGCGTGGGATTGGCACCCAGGGCCGATCCCAGGAACTGCCACGCATCCGTGCCCGGCATCCGCAGGTTCACACCGGCCAGGTCATCGGGCGTTTGCACGTTCACCTCGTCCTGGCATTGGCGCAGGTTCACATGCCGCCGGCCCAGATACATGACGGATAGCAGCTTGATGCCAAGCTCGTCTTCGACCGTTTGCTTGAACGGATCCATTAGGGGATCGTTGAAGACGGCGACCTGGTGGGCGGCATCCTGATGCACGTAGCCGGTGGCGAAGATCGAGAATTCCGGGAAGTATTGGGCCAATTCTTGCGCCGAGGCGATGGACATTTCCAGATCGCCGGAGGCGATGGCTTCCAATTCCGAATTCTGCGCGATCAGCGAGGCGTTGTAATGCGGCTCGTAGCTGGCGAATTCGGCTACGGCGGGCGCGAATACCTCGGCCAGCGCGACGGAGCGTTGGTCGGTCTCCGACGCCGGTGTGGACATCCGCAGGGTGACCTTGTCTTCCGCCAAAGACGGCCCTGCCAGCAGTCCGGCCGTCATCAGCGCGAGGGCGCCCGTTCTGAAAATCTGTGTCATGTCTTCTCCTCCGTTGTTGCGCCGGACCTTGGTCCGGCACCTCCCTGAATGGCGAATGCCAACCTGTCGGTGGGCCGGTTGGGCTTTGCACCGCCGCGGCCCGCGGCTGGATGCGCCTGCTGTTCAGCCCTCCGCCGTGGCCGTACCTTAAGGCGGGTCGATCGCGGTAAAGGCGCGATCCGATCGGGCAGAATGTTTGGCAAAGAGAGGGTCGCGACCGAAGCGGGCTGTCGGGTTGTCATGTTACGTCACCGTCGCATCGCTGGCGAAAAGGACGGCCCGCGCCTCGTCGCTCAGCGGCTCTAGCGGCGGGCGCAATCGGGTCCAGTCCATGTCCCCGGTCTGCGCCGCGAGGCTTGCCTTGATGGCGGGAATGACGGGCACCGACGCGATGCGCGTGACCTCGGCCGACAGGGCGGTATCTTCCAAGCCGGTTGTGACGATCCGCTTCAGTCGCCCGGGATGAAGGTTTGCCATGCCGCTGATCGCGCCCCCGGCCCCCAAGGCGACGGCCCGGTGCAGCAGGCGTTCGTCGCCTACCAAGACCGTCGGCGCGCCCAGCGCCAGCAGCGCCTTCGCCGTTTCCCAATTCCCCGAGCTATCCTTGACGGCGATCACGCGCTGCGGCGCCGTGGCCGTGATGCGCTGCACCAGATCGGGCGACAAGGCGACGCCCGAGACCTGCGGGATGTGATAGAGAACGAACCGCGCGCGCCGGTCGGTTCGCGCCAGCACCGCGGCGTGCCAGTTGAAAAGCCCCGCTTCGCTTGGGCTTCTGAAATAGAACGGCGGGAGCAGGAGAAACGCGGTGATGCCATGCGCTTGGCCTTCCGCGACTTGGCGGACGGCATCGCCCACGGATGTGGCGCAGATGCCCAGCACGATCTTGGAAGGCGGGCACCCGGCGTCCAGAAGCGCTTCGATCCCCAATCGACGCTCCTCCAGGCCGATGGACGCGCCTTCGCCCGTGGTTCCGAACAAGGTGACGCTGTCGGCACCTTGGTCGAGGCAGGTCGTGGCATGGGCCCCCAGGCGATGGACGTCGATCTCGCCATCCTGCCGGAAAGGCGTCAGCAATGCCGTCGAAAGCCCGAAGCGCACCAAGTCATCCCCCCCGCCAGGCTTCGCCCTGGCCTCCGGATGCGATGTTAGGCTGTCGGGATGGTTCTGCCAATGCGGGAGGCGCGCCATCGGGTAAGCATAACCCAGGTCGGAAAGGGACCCGGCTGAGCGGGCCCGATGATGCCCCTGGCGGGCATATCCAAAGCAATGTCGAACGATCCCGGCCGCCCAGAGCGGCCGGGAGACCGATCAGTCGGTTGCTTCGGCGCGCGCCCGTTCGGCCTGGGCAAAGGCCACGATATCGGCCGGGAACTGGACGGCATCGGGCATCGCGCTGCCCAGGCGCAGATATCCCAGAACCCGCCCGTCGCGCTTGGGGTCGACCAGCAGGATTTCCCCTTCGTAGACCCGGAACTCGGTCAACGCCTCGATGTTGTCGAAATGGGTGATCACAAGGAGGGGGCCGCCCGCGTCGCCGCCATCCCAGCCCATGACGATCTCGCGCAGGGCTTCGACGTCGGACGGGCCATTGGCGGCCGCAAGCGGGTTCAGACCCGCGTCCAGGCCCGCCGTCATCCCGTCCAGCGCGTTCATGTCGGCGTCGACCATCCCCTCTTCGATGCCGAGATAGGTCTGCTGCGCCCGGCACCATTCCGAGATCAGGATTTTTCCGGGGCGCAACTCGTTAACCATCAGCAACGCGCCGAACTGGCGCATCTGGTCTTGGCCGACCTCGGTCAGAAGCCGCTGGTTTTCGCAATCTTGGGCGGCGGCATCCGCGGCGTCGGTCGTTGTCGGATCGGACGGGCCGCCCCGCATCAGGAACACCAAATCATCGCGGAACATCTCGTCCAGCATCTGCCAGGGCTCGAAGCGGATGACTTCCTCGACGGCCATGTCTTCGGGAACTTCCGTTTCCATGGTCATCGACATCTCGCCGGTGAAACCCGAGACGGGCGCAATCTCACCCACCCAATCCTGGGCGCCATCGGCATCCTGGGCCGCAAGGGGCAGAGCAAGGGAGGCGCAGAGCGCGAGGCTCAGGACGGGGATCGTTCGGTTGGAAAGGGAAAAGCTGCTCATCGTCTTGACCTCCGCGATCATTCGAAATGCCCCACATCGGGCGCCGCCGATCCCAGCTTCAACTCGCCCAGGACCCGGTTGTTCTGATCCGGATCCAGCAGGAGAAGCTCACCCTCAAAGACCGTGCGCTCGGTCAATTCCTGAATGTTGGTGAAGTGCGAGATGATCAGAAGCGGGCCCTCGCCCTCACCCCCGTCCCAGGCGGCGATGAAGTCCCGCATCGCGGCCACATCCGGGGCGCCCTGCAACGACAGAAGCAGGTTCAGGTCGGCCATCGTATTGATCTCGATCCCCTCCAACGCTGTGGGGTCGGCGTCGAGCATACCGGCGCGCATCGCCTCCAGCGTCTGCTGATTGCGGCACCATTGGCTGACCACGATTTGGCCGGGACGCAGGTCATTGGCGACGATCAGCGCGCCAAGCTCGTACATCTGACGCTTGCCGACTTCAGTCATGATGCGCTGATTGTCACAATCGGTTGGGGCCACGTTCGGCTCGTCCCGCTTCGACCAATCGGTCGGACCATGCCGCATTAGCAGCACCACGTCGTCGCGCGCCAATTCGCCCAGCAATTCCCAGGGTGCGAAAGTCAGCTCTTCGGTCACCGCTCCGTCCAAAGTGGTGTCGGTGCCGTTCACCTCCATGCTCATACGGCCGCCAGTGCCGTCTTGATTGACCAGACCTGTCACGGCCTGTGCATGGACGGGCGAGGCGGCAAGCAACGGGAGGCCAACGATGGCGGAGAGGATCGTGTTTCGGATCATCGGTGTCTGTCTGTCTGGCATCTTGCGACCTTCGTCTCGTTATAAGTGGTGCTGGTCATGACTTTGGCGCTCGTGACGCGCTTTCCAAGTCTCAACTCTGCCGTTGCGTCATAAAATAGGGGTGAGAGATCTGTTTTGCAGGCCAGTATGGTCGTTGTTTCAGGCAGCCCGGATCATTTCGTATGCGGTTTCAGCCGCCCCGGGGGCTTGCGACGCAGGGCGATGGCGTCTTGGAAACGTCACGTTGACGGGAAACCGGACGGGGGTCTCATCCGCAAGAGGTGAGATCGTCGACGGCCCGCGCGCCCCGGCCGCGCTCGCGAACGCTTGGTGCGACCGAGACTGGATGTAAGCCCTGCCTTGCGGGCTTTCGACGCCTAGGATTCTTCAGAACGGGGGGGCACGCCTGCCCTTCGATCCGACCAGAGCGGAGGTCGAAAGCTGGTTGGAGCATCCACCGTGGAATCGACCCGGTGTTCCAGACAGATGGCCCCGCCGACTTGATGTCGGCGGGGCCATATGCAGTCGGATGCGGCGCTATGCGATCAGAAAGTCGTTGGTGCCGAAATCCGCGACGTCGGCGTTCGCGATGGTGATCAACTTCCCGTTGACCGATAGCTCGACATCGTTGCCCGCTTGCGACATTTCGCCGAGCAGCGTGTTGGCGGTCACCCCCGGATCCGTGGTGACGAAGTCCAGGCGGTCCACCCCAAACTCGAAATCGAGGATGGTGTCGATGCCGGTATCTTGCTCGAAGAACACGAAGGTATCCGCGCCTTCGCCGCCGATCAGGACGTCGTCACCGATGCCGCCGCGGATGACGTTGTCTTGATCGTCACCCCGGAGGACGTCGTTGAAGGCGGTGCCGGTGATGTTCTCGAAGTTTTCTGCGGTCGAGACATTTCGGGCGAGTTCCAGACGTTCGATATCGGACGGATCGACTGGTGTGCCAGCGGCTCCGCTGGTGTCGATGGTCCCTTCGCCGCTGCCCGAGATGGTGCCCTCGGGCGCTGGATTGCCGGTGGCGACCTGGAAGACGTCGCCGATGGTGCCCGCGGCCAGATCCACGTCGACGCCGGACGCCGCTTGGCTGAAGTCGAGCAGGTCGATCCCATCGCCGCCGTCGAGGTCGAGGGTGATTTCGTCGAGCACCGTGTCCACGATCACGGCGGCATCGTCGTTGTCGCCGAAATTCGTCTCAAGCGTTTCGGTGTTCCGGATGTCGAGTTGGAACAGGCCGCGTTCGGTCTGGTCGTTCAACTCGATCCGGGCGAACTGAACGCCTTTATCGGTGACCGAGAATTCGGCCACGTCTTTGTTCTGAAGGTCATCGTTCACCAGGTCGGTGTCGAAATTGACCTGGACCAGGTCATCGCCTTTGCCGCCATCAAGCAGGTCCGAGCCGTCGCCGTTGTTCCAGACCAGATCGTCGTCCCCTTTGCCGCCGAAGACGAAGTCGTCGCCTTTGTTGGCCACCAGGACGTCGTCGCCGCCTTTGCCGAAGATCCGGTCGACGCCGCCCAGGCCAGAGATGACGTTGTCCTGTCGGTCCCCGACGATCTTGTCATCGAATTCGGAGCCGATGACGTTCTCGAAGTTCACGGCTGTCGAGTGATCCAATTTGCCCTTTGCCAGGTTCACCTTCACCCCGTCGGCGGCTTGGGACAGGTCCAGCGTGTCGAGGCCGTCGCCACCGTCGAGGTCGAGTTCAATCTGGTCCAGCACGGTGTCGACGATGACCGCCGTGTCGGTGCCGCCCCCGAAATTGGTCTCCAGCGCTTCGGTTTCGCGGATGTCGAGCTGGAACAGGCCGCGCTCGGTCTGGCCGTTCAGTTCGATGCGGGCGAATTGGACGCCCTGATCCGTCACCGAGAATTCGGCCACGTCGTCGTTCTGGAGGTCATCGTCGACCAGGTCGGTGTTGAAGTTGACCTGGACTTGGTCATAACCGCTGCCGCCATTCATCAGGTCCGAGCCATCGCCGTTGTTCCAGACCAACAGATCGTTGCCGCGCCCGCCGAACATCTGATCGTCGCCCTTGTTGCCGACAACGCGGTCATCGCCAGAGCCACCGGAGAGCGTATCCTCGCCATTGCCGCCTTCCACGGTGTCGTGGCCCGCGCCGCCGAAGACTTTGTCGTCGCCGTCGCCGCCCGAGAGGGCGTCATTGCCGAACAGGCCGAATATCTGGTCGTTGCCGCCGTTTCCGGCAATCGTGTCGCCGCCGAACGTGCCAATGATCAGTTCGTTTTCGTCCGAGCCGTCGATCGTGCGGCCACCGAAGAAGAAATTGGAAAAATTGAAGAAGGGCATTTTGGTCTCCACGATAAATCGTTTTGATTGTCATGTTCCCCCGCCGCTGGGTCTGGGCCTGTCCCAAGGATTGGAGCCTTGGGCGCAGGGCTTCTGCATCCGGCGAGTTACAGGTTGGTCGCGCCTGCGCCGGTCAGGGTTCAAAACGAGGCGAATTTTTTTTCGGATGATGTGCGGTCGCAATGACGGCAAGCGGCGGCGCCCACGTCCCTTGTCGTCGCCCGACCAAGAGAATGGCGACACCTGGCGGGTCGGAGATAGTGTTTGAAGCTGACTTGGGGGCTGGGGTGCGGACAGCAGGTCCGCCCGGTCGGTTGGGCGAAGGCGGGCCTGTCAGTCGTCCCCGTGGACGGCGACCTGCGAAAGGTCCGCGTCGCGGGCATCCAGGATGCGGAAGGTCTCGGTGACGCCCACCTCGCCCAGGCTCCGGGCCACGCTCATTACCCGGTTGGCATCGACGCCATCACAAAGGTCGACCATGGCGTCGACCTCTTGGGTGGCGACCGGAAGGGCGATCTCGCGGGAGGGGGCGCCGTGCATTGTGACGAAGTGGTCGGCGAGGGCGTCGATGAGCCCTTCCCTCTCGACCGGTTCGATCTTGGTGACGGCGACGAAGGTGACCCGGCCGAAGGTTTCCAGGCCCAGCCAGCCATTGGCGAAGGCCTGGCGGGCTTTGCCCGCCAGGTCGGCATCGGTCCAGTCCGAGAACTCAAAGCCCCCAGGGATGCACCATTCGCCGGTGCGCGCGGGCACGTGGTAGACGTTCTGGTCGCTGTCGTCGAAGTGGATCGCGCGGGCGAGGTTCATGGCGTCTCCAGCAGGTCGGTCAGCGGATCCAGGATGGTCGCGTCGCCGTCGCGGCGCAAGCGGCCGAGCGTTTCGTCGCGGCCGATCCAGCGGGGGTCTTCGGTCTCCCGCTCCCAGGATGCGCCTTGTAGGTCGGCATGCAGGGCTGCAGCGCCATCGTCTTCCCAAGTGGAGAGGCGGTGGACCAGGTGCCGCGACCAGCTTTCCAGCAGGTCATGGGGATCGACGGCGGCCAAGGGTTCGGAAGGGTCCAGGCCCAAGCTGGCATGGACGGCGATCCAGTCCGGCAGGGCTTGAGCGTCGACCTTGGGGGCGACGACGCCGACGCCGCCTGCGATGGCGCCGTCCACATAGATCGCGTTGGCCCAGTCCAGATGGACCGGGATCTCGGCCGGGCCGATGGCGCCGATGGCATCGCGCAGGGCGAGGGTGGCCAAGGGGCCCATCTGGGCGGCTTGGGCTAAGGGCACGTCGGGGGCCAGCACGAGGGCGGCCTCGATCCCATCATCCGCGCGCCACAGAAGGGTGCCGCCATCGCAGCCGTCTTGCGCCGCTGCAATGGCGTCGGCGCGGGGATCGGAGGAGAGGTGACCCCGCAGGAGGGGCGGGAGCGAGAGGTCAGGCATGGCGCATGTGTCCTCCTCGGGTTCGACCCGAGGGCCTCCAGTTCCGGGGGGGCCGCAGACGGACAGAGATCCTCGGGTCGAGCCCGAGGATGGCGCTGCGCAGGTATCGGCGGTCAGCCATGGCCTTCGCCGATG
The DNA here is from genome assembly GCA_039180995.1 of Pseudomonadota bacterium. GTDB lineage: Bacteria > Pseudomonadota > Alphaproteobacteria > Rhodobacterales > Rhodobacteraceae > Jannaschia. Next base: position 8,027 of record JBCDCW010000052.1, on the reverse strand, counting down.
AGGTCGCGCGCCAGTTGGCGGTAGGCGTCGGCCAGCGGGGACCTGGGTTTGGAGGCGACCAGCGGGGCACCGCCATCGGCGGCCACCCGGATCGAGAGGTGGAGGGGGATTTCCGCCAGGAGGGGGACGCCGAGCTTGGCGGCCTCGGCCGCGACGCCGCCATGGCCGAAGATGTGTTCCTCGTGCCCGCAATTGGAGCAGACGTGGTAGGACATGTTTTCGACCAGGCCGAGGATCGGGATGTTCATCTGCTTGAACATGTCGATGCCCTTGCGCGTGTCGATCAGGGCGACGTCTTGGGGGGTGCTAACGACGATGGCGCCGTCGAGGGCGAATTTCTGGCTGAGCGTCATCTGCACGTCGCCGGTACCGGGGGGCAGGTCGACCAGCAGGATGTCGAGGGTGCCCCATTGGACCTGGTTCATCATCTGTTGCAGGGCGCCCATGAGCATGGGGCCGCGCCAGACGACGGCTTGGTCTTCGTTGGTCATCAGGCCCATGGACATCATGGTGACCCCATGGTTGCGCAGCGGCAGGATGGTCTTGCCGTCGGGGCTTTGGGGCCGACCCGAGACGCCGAGCATGCGGGGCTGGCTGGGGCCGTAGACGTCGGAGTCCAGCAGGCCGACGCGGCGGCCTTCGGCGGCGAGCGCCACGGCGAGGTTGGCGGAGAGGGTGGATTTGCCGACGCCGCCCTTTCCACTCGCAACCGCGACGATGCGGGCAACGCCGGGGACGGCTTGCGGGCCTTGGGGGGCGGCGCGGGTCGGTTTCAGTTCGGGCGGGGCTTTGTCCGTGTGGGCCGTCAGCATGACATTGGCTTTGTCGATGCCGGGCAGGGCGGCCAGGGCGGCTTCGGCCTTGGCGCGGATTGGCTCCATGGCGTCGGCTTGGGCGGGGGCGATCTCCATGACGAAGCGCGCGGCGCCATCGCCCACGTTCAGCGCGCGGACCAGGCCGGCGGCGACGATGTCTTCACCGCTGGGCACCGTGATCTCCTTCAGCGCGGCCAGGGCCGCTTCGCGTGTGGCCATCAGTCGGGGGTGCCGTCGATGGTGCCGGTGACGACGTGTTCCAGGTCGAGCCCGTCAATGGTCAGCACGACTTTCGCCTGGAACGGACCGGGCCGTCCGGCGGCGCGGGCGGCTTTCTCGATTTCCTGCTGGGAGGTCACGCCGACCTGCTTGAGGAACTTGCGCATGGACATGTTGAAATCGTCGGACATCTCTCTGTCTCCCTCAGTTGAGATAATCGTCGGTCGCGCGCGGTTTCGGGCGCGGGGTGCTGGTGAACGGGTTGTCGTCGGCATGGGCGGCGGTCTGGATCCGGCAATCGTCGCACATGCGGATCATCTGGGCCTTCTCGTCGCTGAACATCGGGTGGTCGGCTAGCTTGGCGACGATGCGTTCGATGCTGGAGGCGACACCGAAGGGTTTGCCGCATTCGATGCAGTGGGCGGGTTCTTCTTCGTTCAGGACGACCGGGGACAGGGCATCGGGCGACAGGTTCAGGCGCGGCTCGAGGGTGATCGCGCTTTCGGGGCAGATATTGGTGCAGAGGCCGCATTGCAGGCAGGCGTCTTCTGTGAACCGCAGTTCGGGCTTGTCCGGGTTGTCCAGCAGCGCGCCCGAGGGGCAGAGCGAGACGCAGCTGAGGCAGAGCGTGCAGCTGTCGGTGTCCACGAGTACGGCGCCGTAGGGGGCGCCTTGGGGCAGGTCGAGCACGGCATCGCCCCGCAGGGCGGTGGCGGCGGTGCGGGTGACTTGGCGGCGGGTGCCGATGGGGAGGATCGGGTCGTGATCCGTGTCTGCGAGGGGCGCGCGGGTCTCGGCTTCCAGAGCGTCCGGTTCGGTCGCCGTCAGCAGGCGGACGGCCTCGCGGCCCGCGATGGCGTTGGCCAGGGCGATCTGGGTTTCGAGCGGGGCGATTTCCGTCCGGGGACCGGGCAGGATGTCGACCCGGGCGAATCCGGCGCCGAGCGCGGCGAGCGCTTCGGCGTGGCCGAAGGCGGCGAGGGCGGGCAGCGCGAGGGGGACCGCGTGGGGCGGCAGGCCCGCGCCGTGGCGGGCCGAGAGGGCGGTCATCTCCCGACCGTGGTCGTCATGGACGAGGAGGGACGGGGTGCCGCCGACGGTGCGGAAGGTGCGGGCCAGGGTTTCGATCCGGCGGAACGTGTCGTCGGTGGGGGGCGCGTCGTAGGTGATGGCGCCGGACGGGCAGGCCGAAGCGCAGGCGCCGCAGCCGGCGCAGACCATCGGGTCGATGGTGACATGCTCGCCATCGGGGGTGATCGCGCCGGTCGGGCAGAGATCGAGGCAGTTGGTGCAGGCGGTCTGGCCCGCGCGGCTATGGGCGCAGAGGGCGGATTCCGTGCGGACGTGCAGGAACTTTTCGAAGGTGCCGACCATCTGGCTGGCCTCCAGGATGGCGTCGGCCACGGCCTGGGGGGATTTCGGGTCGGGACGCAGATAGCCCTCGCGCTTGTGGTGCGCGGGGAAAAGCGGCGTGCCGCCGGTCAGGTCCAGGAGGATGTCGCAGGCGGAGCGGGCGCCGTCGCGAGGGGCGGTGAAGGTGATCTCGCGCCCTGTGGGGTCGATCTGGCGGAGGGCGTCGAGGGTCAGCTCGAAGCCGCCGAACGCCCCCTTGGCCTTGCGGATGCGGCCGGAGACCACGTCGAAGCGGCGATCGTCGATGGGGTCGGCGTTGTCGGGGAGGAGGACCGTGACCGACAGAGCCATGTGCAGCCGCTCAGCCGCGGCGAGGGCCGCGTCGGCAGGGCCGATGATGAGGCACAGGCCTTCGGAGCCGACATCGACAATGGGCATGTCAGGCGCGGGCAGGGCGGCCTCGGCCAGAAGCGCCGCTTGCTTGGCGGTGGCGGGGCCATCGCTGGTCCACCCGGCGCGGTCGCGGATATCGGCGAAGCGGGGAATGGGGGCGCCACCCTCCTGGGCCAGCGCGGTCAGGCGCTCGGCCTCTTGGGCGCAGGCCATGATCGTGTCTGGTTCGGCGAAGGCGCGGGCCACGTCTTCGGGGGCGCGGAGGCAGAGGGCCTCGTGGACCTTTCCGCAAGGCTTGCCGGTCGCCTGTTCGATGGCGTCGGCATCCACGTTCTGGGTGCCCGCGCAAGAGCACAGGACGAGGCGTGCGGTCATTCGATCCTCCCGAGTCTGGCCGCTAGAGGGGCACAGGCGGCGCGGCTTGGCAAGCGGAAGGCCCTTCCCAAAGGATGTTGAGGCGGGCAACCTGTGGCCCATGGAACGAACGGCCGAGATGAATGTGGGTGTCGTGCTGCGGCGCGCGCCCGGGGTGACGCGCTGGCAGAAGGAGGTCTGGTCGCTGGCCGGGGTGATCCCCCATGCGCCGCCGGCGGAGGGCCGCGTGCTGTTGGACGATGGCGATGTGATCGAGGTGCATGCGGCCACCCTGACGCTGGAGCTGCACCGCAAGGAGACCGAGGCGCTGGTCCAGAACCTATCGGCCCAGGTGCCGTCGGTTTGGGTCGGCTTGCGGGGGGCCGGGCGGCCCGAGCCGGTGTCGGTGACCGCGTCGCCGTTCGAGGCCGGGTGCTACGATATCGACGATGAGGACCGGGTCGAGAAGGTCGCGATGCCGCCCGTCATGCATAAGTGGATCGCGGCTTTTATCGCCACGCACCACGTGGATGAGAAGTTCGTCAAGCGCCGCCGGGACAAGCATCGGGAAGGTGCTAAGCAGGACGGGATCGGGGATGCGCGGATCGCCCAGGGGGCGGATGTCTGGCGGAACCCGGCGTCGATGCGAGGGCGCCGGTGAGCGACTTCTGGTCCAACCGGCGGAAGGCCGTTGAGGCGGAGGCCGAAGCCGAGGCGAATGCGGATGCGGCGCGCGTCCAGGAGGCCGAACTGGCCGAGTTGGAAGGGCTGGACGATTCGGAGATTTTGGAGCGGTTGGGGCTGCCGGACCCGGACTCGATTGGCCCCGGGGACGATGTGGCGGCGTTCATGGCCAAGGCGGTGCCGCGACATATCCGCACCCGGGCATTGCGGCGGTTGTGGGTGTCGAACCCACTTTTGGCCAACCTGGACGGGCTGGCGGATTATGCGGAGGATTTCACCGGAAACGGTTTGAACGGCAGGGCGCTGCAGACAACCTATGAGGTGGGGAAGGGGTTGGCGGCGCATGTGCAGAAGCAAATCGAGACCGCGGAGCAAAATCAAATCCAAGTAAAACAGTCTGATTTGGAATCAAGACCTTCGGATGATGAATCGGAAAAAAATCTTGCCGAGCCGGTCCCCGATGTGGAACCTTTAGACGGTATACCGCCGGATTCAGACCCCGGCGTTGTGGAGGAGACCGTGCGTCCGCGCATGCGCTTCTCCTTCGAGGAGGACGACCGGAGTGAACGCCCAAACCCCGCAGGATCCGGCGGGCCCATCCCAGGAGGATCGGCTTCGGGCTGATCTGTACAACTACCTTGGCCTCGTCCTGGCGCGGCCGATGGATCGGATGGTGTTGGATCAGACGGCGGGTCTGACGGGCGACGACACGCCGCTGGGACAAGCGATCAACCGGTTGGCCGACGCGGCGGCGAAGGCTGACTTGACGAAGGTCCGACGCGAATACGACGCGCTGTTCATCGGGTTGGGCCGGGGCGAACTCGTCCCCTATGCCAGTTTCTATCTGACGGGCTTCTTGAACGAAAAGCCGCTGGCCCTGCTGCGCCGCGACTTCGCTGCGCTTGGTCTGACCCGGGCCGAGGGCGTGTTCGAGCCCGAAGACGGGATCGCCTCGCTGATGGAGGCGATGGGGGCGTTGATCGCGGGCCGCTTCGGGCCGGTGCCGTCGCCGTCCCGGCAGCGGGATTTCTGGGCAAAGCATGTCGGTCCTTGGGCCGGCCATTTCTTCACCGATCTGGAGGGCGCCAAGTCGGCGTCCCTTTATGGCGCCGTCGGCGCCGTGGGTCGGTGCTTCATGGATATCGAGCGCGAGGCGTTCAGGTTGGCGGCCGCCTAAGGGCCGCAAGAAGGAGGACACGCCATGACCGAGAAGACCACGGACGAGAGCCGCAGGGGCTTTTTGAAGCTCGCTGCGACGGCTCCGGTGGCCGCCGCAGCGACGGGTGTTGCGACGCAAGCGGTGGCCGACGAGGCCCCCAAGAGCGGTCTGGCCGATACTGAACACACGCGGGCGTTCTACGCCTCCGCCCGGTTCTGAGGAGGCAAACGATGCTACGCAGAAAGACAAGCCAGCCAAGCGCCAGCGCCACCACCGGCGTAGGCATCCTCGACAGACCGGCAACGCGCGGCGTGGATCGCCGCGCGTTCCTGCGCGGATCGGGTCTGGCCATCGGCGGCCTGGCCGCCATCGGCGCCACCGGCGGGACCGTGACGCAAGCCACGGCGGCGACCGCTTTGGACGACGTGCAGAAGATCAAGACGGTCTGCACCCATTGCTCGGTCGGCTGCACCGTGGTCGCCGAAGTGTCGAACGGCGTGTGGTTCGGTCAGGAACCCGCCTGGGATTCGCCGTTCAACCTAGGCGCCCATTGCGCCAAGGGCGCGGCGGTGCGGGAGCATGCCCATGGCGAGCGCCGCTTGAAGTATCCGATGAAGAAGGTGAACGGCGCCTGGGAGCGGATCTCCTGGGAGCAGGCCATCGACGAAATCGGCGACGGCATGATGAAGCTGCGCGAGGAATCGGGGCCGGACAGCGTTTATTGGCTGGGTTCAGCCAAGCACAACAACGAGCAGGCCTACCTGTTCCGCAAGTTCGCCGCCTATTGGGGCACCAACAACGTCGATCACCAGGCGCGCATCTGCCATTCGACGACCGTGGCCGGTGTGGCGAATACATGGGGCTACGGCGCCATGACCAACAGCTATAACGACATCCACAATTCCAAGGCGATCTTTCTGATCGGGTCCAACCCGGCCGAGGCACACCCCGTGTCGCTGCTGCACATCCTGAAGGCCAAGGAAGAGAACAACGCGCCGGTCATCGTTTGCGACCCGCGCTTTACCCGCACGGCGGCCCATGCCGACGAATATGTGCGCTTCCGGCCCGGCACCGACGTGGCGCTGGTTTGGGGCATCCTGTGGCACATCTTCGAGAACGACTGGCAGGATGACGAGTTCATCCGCACGCGCGTCTGGGGCATGGACCAGATCCGCGCCGAAGTCGCCAAGTGGACCCCCGAGGAGGTCGAGCGCGTGACCGGGGCGCCGGGCGCGCAGTTGGAACGGGTGGCCCGCACCATGGCCGAGAACCGGCCCGGCACCGTGATTTGGTGCATGGGCGGCACCCAGCACACCAACGGCAACAACAACACCCGCGCGTATTGCGTGCTGCAACTGGCGCTGGGGAACATGGGCACGTCGGGTGGCGGCACCAACATCTTCCGCGGCCACGACAACGTGCAGGGCGCGACGGATCTCGGCGTTCTGTCCCACACGCTGCCGGGCTATTACGGCCTGTCCGATGGCGCCTGGGGTCATTGGAGCCGCGTTTGGGGCGAAGATGACGAATGGCTCGCCGGTCAGTTCGAGACCGTGGGCGAGGGCGACGATGCCGTGAACCTGCGCACGACGCCCGGCATGCCGGTCAGCCGCTGGATCGACGGCGTGTTGGAAGATCCGGAGAACATGGATCAGCCGACCAATGTCCGGGCCATGGTCTTCTGGGGCCACGCGCCCAATTCGCAGACGCGGATGAAAGAGATGAAGACGGCCATGGAAAAGCTGGACATGCTGGTCGTGATCGACCCGTTCCCCACGCTGTCGGCAGTGATGAATGACCGGACCGACGGCGTATACCTGCTGCCGGCGTCGACCCAGTTCGAGACCCATGGATCGGCCACAGCGTCGAACCGGTCGCTGCAATGGCGCGATCAGGTGGTCGAGCCGCTGTTTGAATCGAAGCCGGACCACGTGATCGTCGCGAAGTTCGCCAACAAGTTCGGGTTCGCCGATCGCTTCTTCCGCAACATCGAGATGGACGACGAAGAGACGCCGAACATCGAAAGTGTCACGCGGGAGATCAATTCGGGCATGTGGACGGTCGGCTATACCGGCCAGTCGCCCGAGCGGATCAAGGCCCACATGGCCAACCAGCATACGTTTAACAAGACGACCTTGCGCGCCGAGGGCGGGCCGGTGGACGGTGATTATTACGGGATGCCTTGGCCCTGCTGGGGGACCGCCGAGATGCGGCATCCGGGCACGCCGAACCTCTATGACATGTCGAAGTCGGTGGCGGACGGTGGTCTCACCTTCCGGGCGCGCTTCGGGGTCGAGCGGGATGGCGACAACCTGTTGGCCGAGGGGGTCTATTCCAAGGGCTCCGAGATCGAGGACGGCTACCCCGAATTCACCATGCAGATGCTGATGGATTTGGGCTGGGACGGCGACCTGACGGTGGATGAAAAGGCGGCGATCGACGCGGTTGCCGGGCCTGCGACCAACTGGAAGACCGACCTGTCGGGCGGTATCCAGCGGGTGGCGATCGCCCATGGCTGTGCGCCCTTCGGCAACGCCAAGGCCCGCGCCGTGGTTTGGACCTTCCCCGACCCGGTGCCGCTGCACCGCGAGCCGCTTTACAGCGAGCGTCGGGATCTGGTCGCGGATTACCCGACCTACGAGGACAAGCAGGCCTACCGTCTGCCGACCCTCTATGCGTCAATCCAGGCCCAGGACTTCAGCCAGGACTATCCGATCATCCTCACCTCCGGCCGCCTGGTCGAATACGAGGGCGGCGGCGACGAGACGCGGTCGAACCCCTGGCTCGCCGAATTGCAGCAGGACATGTTCGTCGAGATCAATCCCCGCACCGCCAACGATATCGGCGTGCGCGACGAACAGATGGTCTGGGTCGAAGGCCCGGAAGGCGGCAAGGTCCGCGTCAAGGCCATGGTGACCCGGCGTGTCGGCGAAGGGGTGGCGTTCATGCCATTCCACTTCGGCGGTATCTTCGAGGGCCGGGACCTGCGGGAGAATTATCCCGAGGGCGCCGATCCGTATGTGTTGGGTGAGTCGTGCAACACGGCGCAG
>JBCDCW010000051.1:0-17609 GCA_039180995.1 Pseudomonadota bacterium | reverse complement strand
CGCGCGGATATCCATCCGCGCGACCGGACCCTATTCCCCGTGCGGCCGCAACCGACGACTGTCCCGTCCAGGCGATCAGGCTAGCTGGCGGCGGCTCGGATCGCGGCGGTAATCCCGTCCAGGCCGCCGGTGATATAGCCGTCGATCTCGCCGATGCGTTGGCGCACGAAGAAGCCGGTCACCGCATTGGTGGGCTTGACGTTGTAATCCCATTCGATCCGGGTTGTGCCGTCGGGCTGTGCCAGGAACCGTTGTTCGCCGACGATTTGCTCCACGCCGCGACCGGTGGAATTGGTGAAGAAAAACAGCTGGTAGCGAAACAGATCCGGTCGGTTCTCGATGACCCGTTCGATCACGTAGTGCCCATCTGCCAGCTTGACCCGACGGACGGTACCGGGCGTGGGCCACGTGCCCGACAATATCTCCGTCTCGACTGGATTCGAGATGTTGGGCGTGGGTTCCAGGAAGTCGATAACCGGGTTGGCGTCCCAAAAGGCCCTCGTCTCGGGAACCGACAGCGGCACGACGGAGGTCGCCTGGGCTTGGATAAAGCCGCTGGTCGCGACGTCGGGCGGGGTCGGGGCCGCCGGCGGGGTGGCTGGCGGCTCGGTGGCGGTGCAGGCCGCAACGACGGCAAGGGTTGCAATGACGGGAAGGGCGCGCATGCTGGGTTCCGGTGTTGGATGATACGTTATCCGCATCAATTAGTGCGGAGACCGTATTATGACAATACCCGGAGACGTGGATCGTGTCGCGCAAGCCGTCAGCGGGATAATTCGCGCGCTTCTGGTCGCTGGCCGCAAGGGCGCCCCGGCCGAGGGCAGACTGCCGTTCAACCCGCTCTATTTCCACATGCTCCGACACCTGCGCGGCAATGGCCCGTCGCGACCATCCGACATTGCAGACCAGCTGAGCGTCTCGCGGACCACTCTGTCGACGGCGGCCAAGGCGCTTACGGGGCGCGGTCTTTTGGGGCGCGCACCGGACCCGAAGGATGGACGCGCCCATGTTCTGACGCTGACCCAGGATGGCGAAGAGGCCGTCGAAGCCATCATGCGCCAAGACCGGCGCAACGCGCAGGCGATGCTCGACAACCTACCAGATCCGAAGGAGCGGGCGGTCTTCGTTGCTGCGCTGGAAAGGGTCGCCTCCGGTCTCTGACCGACAAAGAAAAAGGGCCGCCTCGCGGCGACCCTTTGAACGTCTGACCGTGTCCCGACGGCTAGCCGTTCACGCTGTCCTTCAACGCCTTGGCGATCGTCATTTTCACGACCTTGTCGGCATCTTTCTTGAACTGCTCCCCGGTGGCCGGGTTGCGGACCATACGCTCGGGCCGCTCGCGGCACATGATCTTGCCGATGCCCGGCAGCGTGACTGCGCCGCCATTGGACACCTCATCGGTGATGATGCCGGTGATCGCATCCAGAGCGGATGTCGCGGTCTTTTTGTCCACATCCATCTTCTCGGCGATCGCGGCGACAAGCTGCGTCTTGGTCATAGGTTTTTGGGCCATGTGCAGTAATCCCTCCCCATAGGGCTCTTGGTGATATTCCGACGGACTCTAGCTATGTGATTTGCCCCTCACAATAAGGTGTTCGGTCGTTTCCTGTGAAAACCGGCATAAAATGACGTTAAAGAAACGCTGTTTCCTCGAAACTCCGCAATTTTCGGCTGTGAAGCCGTTCCAAAGGCATATCACGAAGCGCTTCCATGGCTCGGATGCCGATCAGAAGGTGCCGACTGACCTGTGTTCGATAGAACGCCGAAGCCATGCCGGGCAGTTTGAGTTCACCATGCAAAGGCTTGTCAGAGACGCAAAGCAGGGTGCCGTAGGGCACCCGGAACCGAAAGCCGTTGGCGGCGATGGTGGCGCTCTCCATGTCGAGCGCGACGGCGCGCGATTGGCTGAGTCGTTGAACAGGGCCCGCTTGTTCACGAAGCTCCCAGTTGCGGTTGTCGATGGTGGCCACGGTGCCGGTGCGCATGATGCGCTTCAACTCGTAGCCCTCCAACTCAGTCACCTGTTCGACCGCGTCCTCTAGCGCCACCTGCACTTCTGCAAGGGCCGGGATCGGGACCCAGACGGGCAAGTCGTCGTCCAGCACGTGATCTTCGCGCAGATAGGCATGGGCCAGTACGAAATCGCCTAAGCTCTGGCTGTTCCGCAATCCGGCGCAATGGCCGACCATCAGCCAGACATGGGGGCGCAGGACGGCGATGTGGTCGGTCGCTGTCTTCGCGTTGGATGGGCCAACGCCGATATTGACCAGTGTGATCCCCGCCTGATCAGCGCGCGTCAGATGGTAGGTCGGCATCTGCGGCATCTTGGGCGGATCGACCATGGGTGCGTCTGGGTCGCCGCGCGTGACCCGCTGGCCCATGGGACCGACCAGTTCGTCATAGCCGGAGGCCGGATCGCGCAGGGCGGCGCGGGCATAGGCGATGAACTCGTCCACGTAGAACTGGTAGTTGGTGAACAGGACGTGGTTCTGGAAGTCTTCCGGCTTGGTGGCGGTATAATGGGTGAGCCGCGCCAGGGAGTAATCGACCCGCTGGGCCGTGAACGGTGCCAGCGGCAGGGCGCCGTCTTCGTAGGTGAAGCCCACGCCGTTGACGATGTCATCATTGGTGGTTTCCAGGTCTGGCACGTCGAAGACGTCGCGCATCAAGAAGGGCAACACGCCATCTTGGGGGACCGATAGGTCGGCGTCGTCCATGACGGCGAAATGGATCGGGATCGGTGTCTCTGAATAGCCGACGGCTATCGGAACGTCGTGGGACCTGAGTAGCAGGCCGATCTGCTGTTCCAAGTAGTTGGCGAATAGATCGGGGCGCGTGATGGTTGCCGCATAATGTCCGGGCTCGGCCACGTGACCGAAGCTCAGGCGACTATCGGTGCGGGCGAAGCTGGTCGTGACGATCCGCACTTCGGGATAGAAGGCGCGATAGCGGCAGTCTGGTATGTCGCCCTGGACGGCTGCCGAGAAGTTCTGCCGCAAGTAGGTCGTCGCCTCTGAATACAGGCGCCGCAACTCGTCCACCGCGTCCTTGGCATCGGCGAAACTATTGGGCTCGGCATAGGCGGGCGCGCGGATTGGGGTGAGGTCTTTCATGGCGCCTCGATAAGCTCCGTCAGTTCGAATTTTGTGACATCGACGAGGCCCAGATCGCTGATCCTGAGTTCGGGGATCACGACCAGAGCGAGCAGGGAATGCTGCATATAGGCGTTGTTGAGCATGCACCCTGCGTCGCGCATGGCTTGCATCAGAGCCTCGGCCTTGGCGGCGATCTCAGTAGCGGGGCGATCGGACATGAGACCGGCGATGGGCAGTTCGACGAGGGCTTGTTCGATGCCGCCCGAATAGAGCGTGATGCCGCCACCAACTTCGGCCAGGCGGTTGGCGGCGGCGGCCATGTTGGCGCGGTCGGTGCCGACGACGATTATGTGATGGCTGTCATGGGCGACGGTGGAGGCGAGAGCCATCCGGCCCCGGTAGCCGAAGCCGGAAACCAGCGCGTTGGTGACATCGCCAGTGGCGCGGTGGCGTTCGACCAAGGCGATCTGGCAGGTATCGGGATGCTCGTCGGTTGCTACGCGCCCTTCTCGCACCGGCAGGGTCCGCGTCAGGGCCTTGGTGGGGGCTTGGTTTTCAACCACGCCGATGACACGGGCGCTAACCTGATTGGCACCTGCGGGGGCGGGGATGTCGAAGTCGCTTTCCGTCAGGGTTTTCCCCAGGCGGACGGTGTTCCGTGCCGTATCGGGCCAGTCGAGATGGGGGCATTCTACCAGCATCTGGCCAGTTCGCGCGACCTCTTGGCCTAAGGCCCAGACACGGTCGATGGGCAGGGTAGTCAGATCCGAGGTCAGGATCAGATCAGCCCGGCGGCCCGGGGTGATAGAGCCCAGTTCCCGTTCCAGCCCGAAATGGCTCGCGGTGTTGATCGTACACATCTGGAGCGCGATGACCGGGTCGCAGCCGCACGCGACTGCGTGGCGGTAGACGCGGTTCATATGGCCATCGTTCACGAGCGTTCCGGCCATGCAATCGTCGGTGCAGAGGATGAAGTTGCGCGGGTCCAGACCCTTTTCGGTCACTGCTGTGATCTGGCGTTCGATGTCGTACCAGGCCGAGCCCAGGCGCATCATCGACCGCATCCCCTGGCGCACGCGGGCGATGGCATCGGCTTCGCAGGTGCCTTCGTGGTCGTCGGCGGGGCCGCCAGCGGCATAGGCGTGAAAAGCGAGACCCAAATCCGGCGAGGCATAGTGGCCGCCGATGGTTTTGTCGGCCTCGGCGGTGGCGGCCATTTCGGCCAGCATTTTAGGGTCGCCTTGGATCACGCCCGGGAAGTTCATCATCTCGCCTAGGCCGATGATACCGGGCCAAGACATTGCTTCCGACACGTCTTCTGGGCCGATCTCGTGGCCCGTCGTTTCCAGGCCAGGGGCCGAGGGGGCGCAGGACGGCATCTGCATGAACAGGCTGCACGGCAGGCCACGGGCTTCGTCATGCATCAGGCGGACGCCTGGCAGGCCGAGGACGTTGGCGATCTCGTGCGGGTCGGCGAACATGGTCGTCGTGCCGTGTGGGATGACGGCGGCGGCGAATTCGGCAGGCGTGAGCATGCCCGATTCCACATGCATATGGGCGTCGCAGAGGCCGGGGATCAGGAACCGGCCTTCCGCGTCAATGACGTCCGTGTCCGGTCCAATGCAGTGGCGGGCATCGGGCCCGACATAGGCAAAGCGACCGCGGGCGATGGCGACCTGCCAATCGAGCACTTCGCGCGTGTGGACACTCACCACCTTGCCGTCTGTGATCACAGTTTCGGCGGGGGCGCGGCCGGCGGCGATGGCGATGAGATCGGGGGCCGCGTCGGGCCAGGATGGCAGGGTCTCGGGCGACATGCGGCAGGGTGTCATGGGGCGGAGACAGGCGCAAGCGGATGGGGGGTGCCTGGCGTACACCTGCTGTACACCCCCCGTGCGAACGCGCGTTCGCACGGGTTTGGTGACGGGTTCTTAACCGTTATGTGGAGATGGCGCTGCCCCCATCGTCAAAGGCGACTCCCCAGGATGTCTCTGAAAGGAAGATAACCCGTTAACCTTAACGCGCCCCTCTTCCTCTGGCCGGAAATACCTCGGGGAGCGCGAGGGGAGACCCCTCGCTCCGACGGATAGCGTGGGCGCAATTGTTTGCTCTGGGGCTCAACGGATCTCCATCGCGATCAGGGACGCGTTGCCGCCCGCCGCCGTGGTGTCGGTCGAGGTCACGACCTCTTCGACGAAGCGCTGCAGATAGAGCGGCCCGCCAGCCTTGGGGCCGGTGCCCGACAGGCCGCGGCCGCCGAAGGGTTGGCTGCCGACGATGGCGCCGATCTGGTTGCGGTTGACATAGAGGTTTCCCGCCGGCGCGCGGGCGGTGACCCGGGCGATGGTGGCGTCGATGCGGGAATGGAGGCCGAAGGTCAGCCCGAAGCCGGTCGCCTCGATTTCGTCCAGCACGGCGCCAAGCTTGGACGCCGCGTAACGTTTGACATGGAGGATGGGGCCGAAGACCTCTTCGGTGAGGTGGTCGTCGCGATCCAGCGCGATGATGGTCGGGGCCAGATAGCAGCCGTCGGGCGCGTCGCCCTGCCAAAGGACGTCGTGGTCGGCGATATGGTCCTTCAGGCGGGCCAGGGCCGCGTCGTCGATGATCGGGCCCATATCGGTGGCCGGATCCAGGCCGGAACCGAGGGTGAGGGTCGCGGCGTGGCCGCGGATCATCTCGACCGTGCGGTCGGCCACGTCGTCCTGGACATAGAGGATACGGCAGGCCGAACAGCGTTGCCCGGCCGACCGGAAGGCCGACGCGACCACATCGCGGGTGACCTGTTCCGGCAGGGCCGTGGCATCGACGATCATGGCGTTGATGCCGCCGGTTTCCGCGATGAACGGCAGGATCGGGCCGTCGCGGTCCGCCAGGGCGCATTGGATCGCTTTTGCCGTTCCCGTGGATCCGGTGAAGGCGACGCCGGCCAGATGGCGGTGGGCGGTCAGGGCCTGGCCGATCTCCGGCCCGCCGGGGGCGAGGATCAGGGCATCGTGCGGGATGCCTGCCTCGTGCAGGAGGGCAACGGCTTGCGCGGCGATACGAGGCGTTTGCGGCGCGGGCTTGGCCACGACGGTGTTGCCCGCGGCCAGGGCGGCGGCGGTTTGGCCGAGGAAGATCGCCAGGGGGAAGTTCCAGGGTGCGATGGTGACCCAAACACCGCGGCCTTGGGCGCGCCATTCATTGCGCTCTCCGGTGGGGCCGGGGAGCACTTTGGGCTTGCACAAAGTTTCCGCCTCGTCGGCGTAGTAGCGCAGGAAATCGACGGCCTCCCGCACTTCGGCGATGCCGTCGTCGAGGGTCTTGCCGGCCTCGCCGGCCAAGGTGGCCATCAGGGCGGGGCGGTTGGCTTCCAACGCGTCGGCGGCGCGGCGCAAGGCGGCGGCCCTGTCGGCGACTTGGGTGTCGCGCCAGGCCGGGAAGGCCTTGGCGGCGCGCTGCATGGCGGCGTCCGGGTCGATGGCGTCCGGCATCGGAGCCTCGGGGGCGGCCTTCATCTGGCGGAGCAGTTTGGAGAGCGCTGGGCGGTCGCCGAAGGTGAAGCCGGTGGAGTTGGGGCGGTCGCCGAAGATCGCCGAGGGCCTGGGGATGTTCCGGTGCCTGGGGCGCGAGGCCAAGTCGTCCGGAATGGCGAGGACGTCGCGGATGGGGACGTCCTTGTCGCCGGCCATGGCGACGAAGGAGGTGGACGCACCGTTTTCCAGCAGGCGCCGGACCAGATAGGCCAGCAGGTCGCGGTGGCCGCCGACGGGGGCATAGATGCGGACGGGGACGCCGGTTTTCTTGGTGGCGGCCGCATACAGCGCCTCGCCCATGCCATGGAGACGCTGGAACTCGTAGCCCTCGGCATTGCCCGCCAATTCGGTGATCTGGGCGATGGTCAAGGCGTTATGGGTGGCGAATTGCGGGTAGAGATGGGGGCGGAGGGCCAGCATCTTTTCGGCGCAATGGAGGTAATTCAGATCGGTGACGGCCTTGCGGGTGAAGACCGGGTAATCGTCCTGACCCTCGACCTGGGCGTGTTTGATTTCGGTATCCCAGTAGGCGCCCTTGACCAGGCGGACCATGAGGGTCTGGCCGTGCCGCTTGGCCAGATCGCCGGCCCAGTCGATCACGGCACCGGCGCGTTTGGCGTAGCCTTGGACGGCGAGGCCGAAGCCGTCCCAACCGTCGAGGATGCCGTCTTCGCAGGCCGCTTCGATCACGTCGAGGGAGAGGGCGAGGCGCTCCTGCTCCTCGGCATCGACGGTGAAGTTCAGGTTGTAGGCTTTGGCCTGCTCCATGAGGTCGCGGAGAACGGGGGTGAGATCGGTCAGGACGGCGTCGCGGTTGCGGGGCTCGTAGCGCGGGTGGAGCGCCGAGAGCTTGACCGAGATGCCCGGCCGGTCGGGCAGGGGGCGGTTGCCGGCGGACCGGCCGATGGCGTCGATGGCGTCGCCATAGGCCTTGGCGTAGCGGGTGGCGTCGGCCTGCGTCATCGCGCCTTCGCCCAGCATGTCGTAGCTGTGGCGGATGCCCTTGCGTTCGTCGTCCCGCGCCCGCGCGAGGGCGTCGCCGATGGTTTCGCCCAGCACGAATTGGTGGCCCATGAACCGCATGGCCTGGCGGACGCCCTGGCGCACGGCTGGGGCACCGATGCGACGGGTGAGGCCGGTCAGAACCGACGGCACGGTGTCCGTGGGGCGCAGCAGCTTGTTGGTCATGCCCAGCCCCCAGGTCGCCGCCGAGACAAGCCAGGCATCCGACGGGTCGTGCCCATCCCAATCCCCGGCGCCGATCTTATCGGCGATCAGGGCATCCTGCGTGGCGGCGTCGGGGACGCGCAGCAGGGCCTCGGCCATGGCCATGAGGGCGAGGCCCTCGCGGGTGCTGAGGTCGTAGTCGCGCAGGAAGTCTTCCAACCCGCCGATGCGGGTGCGGGCGGCGCGGATCGCCTCGATCAGGGCCGTGGCTTGGGCGCGGGCCGTCGGCGACGGGGTCGCGTGGGGCATCAGCTTGGGGATCAGGGCCTCGTCGGCGGGGGCATAGGGGGCGGTGAGGGGCATGGGCGACTCCATCGCGGCTTGGGCGAGGATAGCGTGGATGGGGATGCGGGTCTCACCAAACTGAGGCTTAACAAAGTGGTGCGACTTGTGAAATTCTCCGTCAATCTGGAAAATAAGTGCAAATATGGAGGCTAGAGACACGGTGGACCCCAAAGATCGACGGCTCATCCAGGCTCTGCAAGAGGATGGCCGAATGCCTGTCACAACCTTGGCCGAGCGGGTCGGGTTGTCGTCCAACGCGACCTCGGAACGGTTGAGGCGGTTGCAGCGGGACGGCGTGATCGAGAGCTTCACCGTGCGGCTATCGGCCAAGGCTTTGGGACGGGGGCTGACAGCGTTCGTGGAGGTCAAGCTGGACCGCACCTCGGGCGAGGTGTTCGAGGCCTTCGCCGCCGCCGTGCGACAGATCGAGGGGATCGAGGAATGCCACATGGTGGCGGGCGGCTTCGACTACCTGCTGAAAACGCGGCACCGGGACATGGCCGACTATCGGGCGTTTTTGTCGGATGTGTTGGTGGGCCTGCCCGGCGTGCGCGAGACGCGGACCTATGCGGTGATGGAAGCGGTGGTCGAGAGGCATGGGCCTTGGGTCTAATAAACCTCTGAAATGGGGCGAAACCTAGACATCATGAACGTCTAGAATCCGAACTATTCCCTGTTGGCCTTTTAAGGTCCGCTTAAGGCATGGGCCCTAGTGCGAGAGAGGCCGAGAACGGCGATCGCGGGGGTTCCCCGAAGGCAGAATGTCATGTCGTCCGCCGATACGCGGATATCAATCGCTCACGAAGTGGGCACATGAAAGGTAGATACATGTCCAGCATTCTGACCAACAACGGCGCAATGGTTGCGCTTCAGACGCTGCAATCCATCAATAAGAACCTGGGGATGACCCAGTCCGAGATCTCGACCGGTAAATCCGTTGCCAACGCAAAGGACAATTCGGCCGTCTGGGCCATCTCCAAGCAGATGGAATCCGATGTTCAGGGCTTCAAGTCGATCCAGGAAAGCCTGGCTTTGGGCGAATCCACCGTTGCAGTCGCGCGTGACGCTTCCGAGACGGTGACCGACCTGCTGACCCAGATCAAAGGCAAGATCGTCGCCTCGCAGGAGGAGAATGTCGACCGGGAGAAGATCCAGACCGATATCTCCGCGCTGCGTGACCAGATCAAATCCGTTACCGGTGCGGCGCAGTTCAATGGCCTGAACCTTCTCAATAACACCGAGACCGAGGCCGATTCGCGTAATATCGACATTCTTTCGTCGCTTGATCGTTCCGGCAGCGGCGTGGCCGTTTCCAACATCAGCGTCGGCAAGCAAGACCTTGGAACAGGCGCGGCGTCAGCCGCGACCGCTGGGCAAGAGGTTGGGGCGGACAACACAGCGTTGGCCGTTGGTGCAACGGCTGCCTTCGCGACGCTTGATGGCGTTGGCGCAGACGACACCATCGTCGCAGGTGCAAACTTCATCGTGTCCGCAGCGGGCATCACGGAGAATGTCAGTGGTGACGCCGTCGATTTCGCCGCCAATGTGGAATACGTCGCCCGCGACGGTGACACCCTCACGGATGTCACCAATGCGATGGTCGCCCGTATGAACACGGCAGCCGCGGCGGCGGGTATGGACGTGTCCTTCGCCGCCAATGCCGATACGGTTGGTCAGATCGACATCACCAACAATACCGCTGTCACCATCGACACCGATGCCGGTCAGAGCAACCAGTCCGATACTGCGGATCTCGCCACCTTTGAAGGCGAAGCCGACGGCACAATCGGCGGTGGTCTTGAACTCGTTGAAGGCATCGACGTGACCACGGATGACGGAGCGGCATCGGCGTTGGCAGCGGTCGAATCTCTGATCCAGACCTCGATCGACGCAGCCGCATCTTTCGGCTCCTCGCAGGGCCGAATCGAAACGCAGTCGAACTTCATCTCGAAGCTGTCGGACTCGCTGACCTCCGGCATCGGTTCCTTGGTCGATGCGAACATGGAAGAAGCCTCGGCCCGTCTACAGGCTCTGCAGGTCCAGCAGCAGCTTGCGACCCAATCGCTGTCGATCGCCAACCAGGCGCCGCAGTCGATCCTGTCGCTGTTCCGCTGATCCGCTGACCCCCGTCGCTCCCGCTCCGATTGGGCGGGGGCGATCCCCATCTTCCCGGCACCACATGTCGGATCCGCGGCTCCGCGGAGCTCGCTGAAAGTGAGACATCACCATGGGATATGCCCAGGCCGCCAATGCCTACGCGACCCTCGACCCGGCGCTAACCTCGCCCGGGCGGGCCGAAGCGCGCGTCTTCGCGACGATCACCCGCCGTCTGCACGCCGTCTTCTCGGATGCGACCAGCAGCGCCGCCATCCAAGCTCAAGTTTTGCATGACAATCGCCGCCTTTGGCAGGCCGCTGCGATGCAATGCGCGGACGATGACAATGAGATGCCAGCCGACCTCCGCGCTGCCATCATCAGCTTGGCTGGCTTCGTCGATCGCCAAACCTCGGTCATTCTCCGTGGCGGCGGTTCGGCCCAAAGCCTGATCGAGATCAACACCCGCATGGCCACCGGCCTCTCGGCAGAGGAGGCCTGATCATGGCGGGCCTGATGATCAAAATGCCGGCGGGCGACCGCATCGTCCTGAACGGCGCCGTCGTGGAAAACGCCGGCCGTGGCGCGCGGTTGCGCATCCTGACGCCGGACACGCAGCTTCTGCGCTTGCGCGACGCCATCGACCCCGGCCAAGCCACCACGCCGGTCAGCCGGGTCGCCCACGCTATCCAACTGATGCTGGTCGGCGAAGTGACACCCTCGGCCGGTTTGACCGAGACGATGGAGGCCTTGCTGGCCTTGCGTCACGCCTTCGTGGATTCGTCCGATCGAGACGGGATCGACGCCATCATGGGTCTTTTAGAGGAGGGGCGTTTCTACCAGGCGCTCCGCCGGATTGGACCCCTGCGCGACAAGGAGGCGGTGCTGCTTTCCGCTTGTTCTTCGTGACATTTCAACCGTTCGTCCCGACCGGAGGCCTGTCAGGTTGGCGCTTTCTGCAATCGACGTTGGAGACGCAGAAAGCCGCTTTCGACCGTGGCCCCGTGCTGCAACGCGATCTGGATTACTTTCGCGAAAACATCGGCAACATCACAACGCCCGAGGCATTGGTGTCGGATTTCCGACTGTTATCCGTGGCGCTGGGGGCCTTTGGCCTGTCGGAAGACATCAACAGCAAGTTCCTGATCCGGACGGTCCTGGAAGAAGGGACAATCGACCCCGAGGCGTTGTCCAACCGGTTATCTGACAAGCGCTACCGCGATTTGTCGCGGGCCTTTGGCTTCGGCGATTTCGCGGTGCCGAACACGGCCATATCGACTTTCCCAGATCAGATCGAACGCGCTTATCTGGATCGCAGCTTCGAGGTGGCGGTGGGCCAAAGCGACGAGACCATGCGTCTGGCGCTGAACGCCCGCCGCGAACTGCCAGCCTTGGCCGAAGGCGATGATAGCCAGCGGACCAAGTGGTTCACGCTTATGGGCACCGCGCCTCTTCGGACCGTCATGGAGGGCGCGCTGAGCTTGCCGACAGCCTTCGCCACGCTGCCCATCGACCGTCAGTTGGAGGAGTTCCAGAGCCGGGCTGAATCCATCCTGGGAACGAGCGATCTGTCTGAGCTTTCCTCCGAGCCAAATCTGGACCGGTTGCTCGACCGCTACACCGCCATTGCGGGCACGCAAGTCGCCGCGCCGACGTCGCCCGCGCTTGTGCTTTTGCGCGGTTTCTGACGCGGTCAAAGCGGATGGGTTTTGGAACCTATTCGGGTCGGCGGGCGATCGCCTCGACTTCGATGCGGAATTCTGGCCGCGTAAAACCGACGACGATCATCAGGGTCGAAGCGGGCTTGATCGCGACCTCGGCAAGCCAGTCATCGCGAACCGCCATCCAGGTGGGAAAATCCGCGCGCCGGGTGACATAGGCGTTCAGTCGCAACACATCCGCCCGGCTGGCCCCCCCCGAGCGCAGGATTGCGTCAATGGCATTGAGACAAAGCTCGGCTTGTGCCGTCACGTCGGGGGGGCAAGTGCCATCCGCGGCGAGACCCAGCTGACCAGACGTCACAATCAGGCCGTTGGCTGGGGCGGAGATGCCGCTGGAATACGCTCCGAATGGCGGAGCGATTCCATCGGGCATGAGGGCGGTTTTGGCGTCTTTCATAGCTTCGGGGTGCCCGCGCGAGGCGGCATTGGCCAGGGGCGACGTTAAGACTCTTGCTCGAATCTTACCCTGCCTGCACAAAGATTGAGCGATTGCCGCTCTGTGATGCAGCTTTCGCGTGTCGGGCGCTTTTCTTCCGGGGGTGGAGACCGAGGATATCGTCCGTCGTGCCATGCGCATCCCAGGGGAGTTTGCCACCATGCCTAGAATTGTACCTATTGCCGCCATCGCCGCGATCCTACCGGCGCTCGCCGTTGCGGATGGGCACCTTACGGAGGTGACCTTCGGAACCAACTGGCTGGCCCAGGCCGAACATGGTGGATTCTATCAAGCGGTCGCCGATGGCACCTATGAGGCTTGCGGGTTGGACGTGACCATCGTGTCGGGCGGGCCGCAGGTGAACAACCGCGCGCTGATGCTGGCCGACCGGATCCAATTCCATATGGGCGGCGACATGTTGCAGGCGTTCAACGCGGTGAAGGAGGAGATCCCGGTCGTCGCCGTGGCCGCTATCTTCCAGAAGCATCCGCAGGTCATTGTTGCGCATCCGGACGTGGAAAGCTGGGAAGAGTTGAAGGAGCGCACGCTTCTGATCGGGGATAACGGATTCAGCAGTTATTATCAGTGGATGATCGCAGCGCACGGCTTCACAGCCGAGCAGCGCCAGCCTTACACCTTCAACCCGGCACCGTTCATCGCCGATACCTCGGTGGCGATGCAGGGCTATCTGTCGTCCGAACCGTATTTGGTCGAGACGACAGCCGGCTTTACGCCGAATGTGTTCCTGATTGCCGACAACGGCTATTCGTCTTACGCGACAACGATCGAAACAATGCAGGCGACCATTGATAGCTCGCCCGAAGTGGTCGAGTGCTTCGTCGACGGATCACTGACCGGCTGGTACACTTACCTATATGGCGACGCCGCCGCCGCGGATGCCGCCATCCTGGAGGCGAATGCCGACATGACCCAGGACAAGATCGACTTTGCCCGCAACATGATGAAGGACGAGGGCATCGTGGATAGCGGTGCTGCTTTGGAGTTGGGGATCGGGGCCATGACCGACGAGGTGATCGGCGACTTCTTCCAGAAGATGGTCGATGCCGGTGTGATCGAGGCGGATGTGGATTGGCAGGCGTCCTATACGCTCGAATTTGCCAATAAGGGCGTCGGCAAAGAGATCAAAGACAACTGAGATCAATGACGTTTGGGGGCGCCCGATGGGGCGCCGCCGGAGGGATACATGCGCAAGGTCGCCCCTTTCGAGACACGTGCCGACTTGATGCGCGTCGAGGCCGTGGACAAAGTGTTCCCGGGTGATGTTCAAGCATTGAAGGACATGTCGTTGAATGTCCGGGAGGGAGATTTCATCTCTCTGCTGGGGCCGTCGGGCTGCGGGAAGTCGACGGCGTTGCGGTTGATCGCTGGGCTGTCGGAGCCGACCTCGGGCCGGATGACCTGGGCGACTACGCGCAAGGACGGGGATTTGGGCGTGGTGTTCCAAGAGCCGACGCTGATGCCTTGGGCGACGGTCTCGCAGAACGTGTTCCTGCCGTTTCGGTTGGAGGGAAAATCCTACGCCGAGGTGAAGGATGATATCCTGGATGTGTTGAAGCTGGTCGGATTGGAGAAATTCCAGACGTCTTATCCGCGCGAGCTATCGGGTGGGATGAAGATGCGGGTGGCCATCGCGCGGGCGATGGTGACGCAACCGAAGTTGATCTTGATGGACGAACCGTTCGCAGCGCTCGACGAGATCACGCGGTTCAAGTTGAACAACGACCTGCTCGAAATGCAGGCGCGGATCGGATGCACGGTGATCTTCGTCACCCATTCGGTGTTCGAGAGCGTCTTTTTGTCGGATCGGATCGTCGTCATGGCGGCTCGCCCGGGCCGGGTGATCGAGGAGGTACGGGTGGACGCGCCCTATCCGCGAGACGAGGAGTTCCGGACCTCGGCCGAATATGCCGGCCATTGCCGGGCGGCGTCGCGCGCCCTGGAACAGGCGATGGAGGCTGCATGACCGACGCGCCGCTGACCGGACAGGCGAACGTTCCCATCATCGACGCCGAAGAGGCGCGCCGTGCCCGCCGACGCAAGGTGGAGGCGGCGGCACGGTACACTCTGCCAGTGCTGTTCATGGTCCTTGCGATCTTCGCCTGGGACCGGATTGTCGCGATCAACGAGATCCCCCATTACATCTTGCCGGGGCCCGATCGCGTTTGGGCCTATCTTGTTGAGAATTGGTCGAATCTGACGGATGCCGCCTTTCTGACCGGGCGCATCACATTGATGGCGTTGGTCGTTGCGGTGATCGGCGGCGGGGGCTTGGCGATCTTGTTCAACCAGTCGCGCATGGTGGAGATGTCGCTCTACCCCTATGCGGTGATCTTGCAGGTGACGCCGGTGGTCGCCATTGCGCCGCTGATCTTCATCTATGTGGAATCGAAGGTCGCGGGCATGTTGCTGTGTGCCTGGATCGTGGCGTTCTTCCCGGTGCTGTCCTCGACGACGCTGGGGCTGAATTCGGTAGATCGGAACTTGCAGGATCTGTTCCGCATCTATGGCGCGACGCGGTGGCAGCGGTTGATCTTTCTGCAATTGCCGTCGGCCTTGCCATACTTCCTGGGCGGCTTGCGGATCGCCGGGGGGCTGAGCTTGATCGGCGCGGTCGTAGCGGAACTGGTCGCGGGGACCGGCGGCGTGGGCATCGGGCTGGCGGGCCGCATCCAGGAGGCGGGGTATCGGTTGAATATCGCCGGCATGTTCGCCTCACTATCGCTGATTGCGGCGATGGGGGTGTTCATCTTCGCGGCCTTGTCGCTGTTGTCGCATCTGCTGCTGCGGAAGTGGCATGAATCGGCCCTAAAGCGGGAGGGTTGATGGACTTTCGCGCTTTGCCCAGCGGCCCTGTCACCCTATCGAACGTCACGATCCCTGCACATCTTCTGGACCAACCGGGCGACTTGATTCGCACCGACCTGCATCTGGCGGATGGTGTGATCGTAGATCGCCCGGGCAAGCTGGTCGAGATGGCGGGGGCGATGGTGCTGCCGTGCTTTACCGACATGCACACGCATTTGGACAAGGGGCATATCTGGCCCCGCGCGTCGAATCCGGACGGGACGTTCATGGGGGCACTGACTACGGTGCGGGCGGACCATGCGAATTGGACGGCCGAGGAGCTGCGGGTGCGTATGGGGTTCGGGCTGGAATGCGCCTATGCCCATGGGACGCGGGCCGTGCGGACCCATCTGGACTCGATCCCGCCTCAGCCGCAGATCACGTGGCCCGTGTTTGCGGAATTGCGGGAGGAATGGCACGGGCGGATCGACTTGCAAGGGGTCTGTCTGATCGGCTGCGATGGGTTTTCCGAGGATGGGGACTTTCGCGACACGGCAGACCTCGTCCGCCTTCATTCAGGAATCCTCGGCATGGTCACCTATCCGGTCCCGGACCTGCGCGAGCGACTGTTGGGCTTCTTCCGAATGGCCGAGGCGCGGGGCCTCGACGCTGATTTCCACGTGGACGAGACGATGGATGCGTCGTCGGAGACGCTGCGGCTGATCGCGGAGGTGGTGATCGAGACGGGGTTCGCGGCGCCGGTGACGGTGGGCCATTGCTGTTCGCTGTCGACGCAGGATGAGGGGCGCGCGCTCGATACGCTCGATCTGGTGGCGAAGGCGGGGCTGAACGTCGTGTCGCTGCCCATGTGCAACCTCTACCTGCAAGATCGCGGGACTGGCACGCCGCGCGGGCGGGGCGTGACGCTGGTGCACGAGATGCGGGAGCGGGGGATTCCGGTGAGCTTCGCTTCCGACAATACGCGCGATCCGTTCTATGCCTATGGCGATCTGGATATGCTGGAGGTCATGCGGCAGGCGACCCGGATCGCCCATCTGGACCATTCGCGGCACGATTGGGTGGACAGCTTTGCCGCCACCCCGGCCGAGACCTGTGGGTTTGCGAAACAGGGTCTAATCAAGGGCGATCCGGCCGATCTGGTGATCTTCAAGGCGCGGGACTGGACAGAGTTGTTCGCCCGCCCGCAATCGGATCGGATCGTCTTGCGGGGCGGGCGGGCGATTGATCGCACCCTGCCCGATTATGCCGACCTGGACCATTTGTGGGAGATGACATGAATATCGATGCCGCCAAAGCCGCTCTATCCCATCTCGACATCGAGCAATCGGACGCTGCGATCCGGGCCAAGTCGCGGGATTTCTTCTGGTATTCGCCGGTCTTGAAGGCCCGGCTGGACCATGTGGAAGCGGATTTCGTGGTCGCGCCGAAGTCCGAGGCTGAGGTGATCGAAGTTCTGAAGGTCTGCTATGAACACGATGTGCCCGTGACCACGCGGGGCGCGGGAACCGGAAATTACGGGCAGGCCATGCCGTTGGCGGGCGGTTGCGTGATGCATCTGCAAGGGATGAACAAGGTGAAGGCGGTGCATCCGGGGCGTGTGATCACGGAGCCAGGCGTGCTGCTGAAGGACCTGGATGCCGAATGCAAGGCGCAGTCGGGGCAGGAGATCCGGATGTTCTCCTCCACTTGGGCGACGGCCACCATCGGGGGGTTCATTGCGGGCGGCTCGGGCGGCGTGGGGTCTTGCACCTGGGGCAGCTTGCGCGACCTGGGGAACATCATCCGGTTGCGCGTGGTGACGATGGAGGCCGAGCCGCGCATCCTGGAGTTCCGGGGCGAGGAATTGGCCCGTGTTAGTCACGCTTACGGGACGAATGGGATCATCACGGAGATCGAGATGCCCCTGGCGCCCGCCTATGAATGGGTCGAGATGTTCCTGACCTGCGACGACTTCATGGACACGGTGCGGTTCACCGAGGAACTGGCGAACGAGGACGGGATCCTGATCAAGCTGGCTACGGTGTTCGAGGCGCCGGTGGCGAAGGATTACTTCCAGCGGGTCGCGCCGTATGTGGAAGCGGGCGACAACATGATCGGGTTGATGGTGGCGCCGCATTCGATGGACGGGTTCCTGACCTTCCTAGGGCGGCGGCCACAGGTGAAGCTGATCTACCGTCACGACGATCACGATTGGGCCCGCACGCCGGGGCCGGTCTTCGAGTACGGCTGGAACCACACGACCTTGCGCGCGCTGAAGGTCGACCCGTCGATCACCTATCTGCAGGTGCGGTACGGGTTTCCGCAGCATTTGGACCTGATCGAGAAGATGCGGGACGCTTTGTCGCCCGAGGTTCTTCAGCACTTGGAGGTGCTGCGCGAGAACGGGAAGGTGATGTTCGCGGGGTTG
>JBCDCW010000050.1:0-17624 GCA_039180995.1 Pseudomonadota bacterium | reverse complement strand
GCGTTGAGTCGATGGCGGCGTCTGCGTCCTGCGGGGCGGAGGGGAGCCGGGGGGAGCGAGGGGCGCTGCCCAGACGGAGTGCGGCGCAGACGTACGGGCTGGAGGAGCTGCCTGTTTCAGCCAGGCCTGCGCTTTTTGTCCTTTCGATCTCCCAGCTATTCTTTCGCCGCATGACGATCCGCTATAGTCAATGGCCTTACCGGCTGGCCCAGAACGGTCACGCTTTCAGCCACGGCATCGTGGAGCCTGAAGGCCGCACGGTCCGCATGACCGGCCAGGTTGCTTGGGACGGGCTAGGCAATCTCATCGTGGAAGGTGATTGTGCAGCGCAAATCCGACAGTGCTTCGACAACCTCGCGCATATCCTCGGCGCGGTAGGAGCCGGTTCCAGGACATAGTCTCGCCGACGATTTGAGGAACCAAGACATGTTGGTCATCCAGAAGGTGCGGGCGGAGAGGTTGGTCCTCGGATCGCCCCGGCGCGCGTCCTCAGTCGGAGGCCCGGCTTATTGGTGCTCGAACGACTTGTGGAATTGGCCCCAGTCGCGGTCGTCCCGCACGTGCGGTTCCACGCACCACATGGGTCGAGACGAGGCAGGTCCCACAAGTTGAACTCTGTGTTGCACACGCAAAGCGTTCTTTATTATATTGATATGTATGTAATTTTTATAACCCCGGCGGTTTCGCCGGTGTGGCTGTACCCCCACGGTATCTGATGTGCCAAGGTGGGTCATCGACGATCCTCAAGGATGGTGGTCACACCGGCAAAGCCGCTCAGCAGGGATGGTGACTCGGAAGGACGCGCCGTGCGGCAGCAAGCAGAGCTGACGCAATGGGCACTCGTGACAGAGCGGGCTTCCACTAAGGCGTACAAGTCAGGGTACAACCAAAGCGGCCATGGTCTTTTTCTCTCATAATCATAGTCTTAAGAGAAAAAAGTGGCAGCCCGTAGGGGAATCGAACCCCTCTTTCCAGGTTGAAAACCTGGCGTCCTAACCGATAGACGAACGGGCCATGCCGTGACGTGACGGGTATGTAGGCGAAGGGCCTTGGGGCCGCAAGCGATTTGTCGGGCCCCGGTAAGTGCCTATATAGCCTCTTCCACGGCCATGTCCTCGACCTTGAATTGCACGCTTTCACGGCCCTGCCAGCGGTTGATTTCCAGCCGTCCCGCCACGTGGATCGGGGTGCCCGCAGCGGCCTCAACCGCGGCCGAGATCCCGCTGGCGACGGCGTTGAATGCAATACCGTCCAGTTTGGCCGGGCCACCATCGGTCAAGGACAGCTTCAGATGCCCGTCGCCCACCGGCCGCGCGAAGGCCACACGGATATCGGGGATGGCGAAGCGCGGGGCAGGGGCGCCCTGTCCGAACGGGCCCGCGGCCTCTAGCGCGCGGACCAGATGCGTCGTGGCCGCGCCGGGCATCAGCGTGCCGTCGATGCGCAGGTCGCGGCGCTCGCCTTGGCCGGCCCCTTGGCGGGCCAACAGGGCGTCCAGTCGGGCCATCGCGGGCTCTACCCGGTCCGCCGCCACCGTCAGACCGGCTGCCATGCGGTGCCCGCCGCCTTTGATCAGCAGGCCCTCGGCCGCCAAACGCTGGATCGCGGCGCCGATATCCACACCGGCCACCGACCGGGCCGAGCCCTGGCCGATCCCATCCGATCGCATCCCGATCACCACCGATGGCAGGCCCGTCGTTTCCTTCAGGCGGGACGCAACGATACCCACCACCCCAGGGTGCCAACCCTCCCCGGCGGCCCAGGCCAAGGCGCCGCGACAGGCGTTGGCCTGTTCTTTTGCGGCCTCGGTTACACGCGCCTCGGTGGCGCGCCGCTCGCCGTTCAGGGCATCCAGACGAGCTGCCAGGGCCTCGGCCTCGGCCTCGTCGGGGGTCGACAGCAACCGCGCCCCCAGATCCGCCGCCCCGATCCGGCCGCCGGCATTGATGCGCGGACCAAGAACATAGCCCAATGCATAGGATGATGGCGGCCCGTCCAGTCGCGCCACGTCGGCCAAGGCGCGCAGACCCGGTCGGGCGCGCCGCCCCATCACGGTCAGCCCCTGGGTCACGAGAGCCCGGTTCACCCCCACCAGGGGCGCCACATCGGCGACGGTCGCCAGGGCCACGAGGTCGAGCATCGCCATCAGATCCGGTAAGTCCGCCCGGGCGTCACGCAAACCACGGTTCGCTTCGACCAATACCAGAAACACGACGGCAGCCGCGCAAAGATGCGCTAGCGCGCCATCTTCGTCCTGGCGGTTCGGGTTCACCACGGCCAGGGCAGGGGGCAGCGTTTCGCCCCCGAGATGGTGATCCAGCACGATGACGTCACACCCCTTGGCGGCCGCCAAGGCGTCATGGGACAAGGTTCCGCAATCGACGCAGATGATCAGGTCGTGATCCGCCGCCAGCCGTTCCATCGCGGGCGCGTTCGGGCCATAGCCCTCGTCGATCCGGTCCGGTACGTAGATCGTCGCTGGCCGTTCCAGCCTGCGCAACCACCAAACCAGCAGTGCCGCCGACGCCCCGCCATCCACGTCGTAATCCGCGAAGATGGCGATCCGCTGCCGCAGCCGCACCGCCGCCAGGATCCGCTCGGCCGCCGTTTCCATGTCCCGCAGCGCCCGGGGATCGGGTAGCAGATCCCGCAGTTTCGGCGCCAGAAAGGCGGCCACGTCCTCGACCCCGACCCCACGCCGCGCCAGATGCCGGGCCAGCGCCAAGGGTTGACCGGCCTGGACGATGGCTTCGGCCAGACGTTCCTCGGCCGGGTCCAAGCCGACCCAATTGCGGCCGGTAACGGAGTTCGTGACGCCCAGATACGACATGGCGTTGCTTTCACCCGCACGCTTTGCGGGCGCAACCCATCACCGCCCGGCCAGAGGCCGCACGTCGTCCCTCAGGTCGGATTGCGATAGGTCATCCGCCGCACGGATCCGGTCTTCGACCGCATCAGGATGGTTTCGGCCGTTAGGTATCCGACCTCGCGCTTGATCCCTTGCACGATTGAGCCGTCGGTCACCCCGGTCGCCGCGAAGATCACGTCCGAGGTGACCATGTCATCGCGCGTATAGACCCGATCGAGGTTGGTGATCCCCGCCTTGGCCGCGCGGCCACGTTCGTCGTCGTTGCGGAAGGTGAGGCGGCCAAACATCTGCCCCCCCATGCATTTCAGCGCCGCTGCCGCCAGTACGCCCTCGGGCGCCCCGCCCGAGCCCATATACATGTCGATCCCGGTCTTGTCGGCCTCGGCGCAGTGGATCACGCCCGCCACGTCACCATCGGTGATCAGCCGGATGGCACAGCCCGTTGACCGCAATTCGGCGATCATCCCTTCGTGGCGCGGCCGCTCCAGGGCGCAAACCGTGATATCGTCGGTCGAGCAGCCCTTCGCGGCAGCCAGCGCATTCACCCGAGTCGATGGCGACATGTCCATGGTGACCACGCCTTCGCGGTATCCCGGCCCGATCGCAAGTTTGTCCATGTAAACGTCCGGCGCATGCAGCAGCGTGCCGCGTGGTGCCATGGCGATCACGCAAAGCGCGTTGGGCATGTCCTTGGCCGTCAGGGTCGTCCCTTCCAGCGGGTCCAGCGCGATATCCACCTTTGGCCCGTTGCCGGTGCCGACCTCCTCGCCGATGAACAGCATCGGCGCCTCGTCGCGCTCTCCCTCGCCAATAACGACCGTTCCCGCGATATCCAGGATGTTGAGTTGGTCGCGCA
Source organism: Pseudomonadota bacterium (assembly GCA_039180995.1). Taxonomy (GTDB): domain Bacteria; phylum Pseudomonadota; class Alphaproteobacteria; order Rhodobacterales; family Rhodobacteraceae; genus Jannaschia. Next base: position 13,899 of record JBCDCW010000050.1, on the reverse strand, counting down.
TGGCGTTGACCGCAGCCTGGTCGGCGGCCTTTTCGTCGCCCCGACCGATCAGACGTGTGGATGCCATGGCGGCCGCCTCCGAGACGCGGGCCAGGCCCAGGGACAGCATACGGTCGTTGAAATCAGTCTTGGTCATGGAAAGAGGTCCTGTTGTGGGGTGCCCACGGCTTAGGAGCCTGGCCCCGCCGGGGCAAGGCTGCGCGCGCTAACGGCAGGCCCGGACAGGGTGCCGGGCGGATCAGCCGGGTTGCCGCAATCGGTCGGCCACCGCGTCGATCCGCTCCAACGCCTGCGCGGTGAAGTCCGGATTGCCCAGGGCGCCGACGCAATCCAAGACCTGTTCAGGCCGCGACGCGCCGATCACCGCCGAGGTCACGCGCCCTCCGCGCAGCACCCAGGCCAGCGCCATCTGCGCCAGAGTCTGATCCCGCTCGGAGGCGATCCCGTTCAGTTCGTTAAGATCAGCGATCACTTCGGCTGTGATCCGATGCTCCGACAGGGATTTGCTCTGGGTGGCGCGGCTGCCCGCCGGAACGCCGCCCAGATACTTGTTTGTTAGCAGACCTTGGGCCAGCGGCATGAAAACGATGGAGCCAATCCCGTCCTTTTCCAGCGCGTCCAACAGCCCATCCCGCTCGATCCATCGGTCCAGGATGCTGTAGCTCGGCTGATGGATCAGACAGGGTGTGCCCAGATCTCGCAAGATCGCGGCGGCGGCCTTGGTTTGCGCCGCATCATAGCTGCTGATCCCAGCGTAAAGCGCGCGTCCCGACCGCACGATGAAGTCCAGCGCGCCCATGGTTTCCTCCAGGGGCGTGTCGGGATCGAACCGGTGGCTGTAGAAGATATCGACGTAATCCAAACCCATCCGGGCCAGTGACTGATCGCAAGAGGCCACCAGGTACTTCCGGCTGCCCCATTCGCCATAGGGCCCGGGCCACATGTCGTAGCCTGCCTTGGACGAGACGATCATCTCATCCCGGAACGGCGCGAAATCCTCGCGCATCAATTGACCGAACGCCGTTTCGGCCGCGCCCGGCACGGGGCCGTAATTATTGGCCAGATCAAAATGGGTGATACCGTTGTCGAAAGCGGTGCGACAGATATCTCGCTTCGTCTGATGCTGGCTGTCGTCGCCAAAATTGTGCCACAGCCCTAGCGATATGGCGGGCAGCTTTAGCCCGGATCGCCCGCAGCGGCGATAGGTCATGCGACCGTAGCGATCCGCCGCAGGCGCATAGCGTTCGGGGAACGTGACGCTCACAACGGTACCTGGATCTGCAACGCCACGGGCTCACCGATCACCACGCCCGTCTCGACGACGCCCGCCAGGGCCGAGGAGAGGTCCCCCGGGGCGCAGGGATGTGTCACGATCAGAACGGGCGCATCGCCCGTTTCGTGATCGTATTGACGCATCCGGTCAATCGAGATGCCGTGCTGCCCCAACACGGTCGCGACCCGCGCGAGCGCGCCGGGCTCGTCGCGCAGCGAAAGGCGCAGGTAATGGGCGCAGGCCGTGGCCGCATTGGTCCGTTGCGCCGGGGTCAAGGTTGCCGCGGGCTGGCCAAAGGGCGGCACGCGCAGGCCCCGCGCGATGTCGGCCACATCCGCCATCACCGCGCTGGCCGTCGGCCCTTCGCCCGCGCCAGCCCCGCGCAGGACGATCTGACCCACGGCATCTCCCTCGATCACCACCATGTTGGTGCCGCCTTGCAGTTGGCCCAACGGGCTGTCGGCGGGGACCAACGTCGGCCGCATGCTCTGCTCGATCCCGGCATCGGTGCGGCGGGCCTGACCCAGCAGCTTGATGCGATATCCCATGTCGCCTGCGCGCCGGATGTCGTCGATGCTGACCCGCTCGATCCCCTGAAGCTGCACGCCCTCGAAATCCACCTGGGTGCCGAATGCGATCGCCGCCAGCAGCGCCAGTTTGTGTCCCGCGTCGATCCCGCCCACATCCAAGTTCGGATCCGCTTCCAAGTAGCCCAGGGTCCGGGCCTCCTCGAAGACCTCGTCATAGGGCAAACCGGACGAGTCCATGCGCGTCAGGATGTAATTGCAGGTCCCGTTCATCACGCCGGATACTCGCGTGATCGCGTTCCCCGCCAGACCCTCGGTCAGGGTTTTCACACAGGGGATCCCACCGGCCACAGCCGCCTCAAAGCGCAGCGAGACGCCGGCCGCCTCGGCCCGCTCGGCCAGGGCCTGACCATGTAAGGCTAGCATGGCCTTGTTGGCGGTTACGACATCCTTGCCGGCGTCCAGCGCGGCTTCGGTCGCGGCCTTGGCGGGCCCGTTGGCGCCGCCCATCAGTTCCACGAACAAATCAACATCGTCCCGGCGGGCCAGGGCAACGGGATCGTCTTCCCAACCGTAGCCCTTCAGATCGACGCCGCGATCCTTGGCCTGCGTGCGGGCGGACACCGCGCTGATCGATACGGCGCATCCCGTCCGGGCGGTCAGCAAATCGGCATGGGCCTGCACGATCCGCACGACCCCGATGCCGACCGTCCCCAAACCAGCGATGCCGAGGCGAAGGGGGCGGGTCATGGCAGGGCTCCGGATTGATAGGGACGGTCCGGGCGGTGCTATCGGCTCGCCGCCCGAGGCGCAACGCGCCTCAGATCTCGGCGGCCCGCAACGTTGCCGCGCGCTGGCGCAGCTGGGCGCCCCGATCCGCCAGGTCGCCAGTCACCGGCGGGATCACCGCCCGCCGTGCCAGCGCAGCGCCGCGCACCCGGAGAGCCGCGCCAGCGGGCTCCGCACGCGGCGGGATATCGGCTTCGGCCAGAAGCGGGCTCAGCGGCACAAGCCGCGGAAACGGCAAATCGTCGGCGGGTCGGGGTAAGGTGTCGGCCTCGGGCGGCAGTTGGGCACAGGCGGCCATCAGTAGGAGTGGGAGGACAAAGCGCATGACCGGACGGTAAGCGGCTTGCGGATCCAGGGCAACGGCGCGTCCGCGATAGGGGGAGAGCGCGACATTTGCCACACGATCAAGGGCCGATATGCTGCGGTGGCAAGTCTTACAGTAAGGGTCTTCTTACGCCCGTTCGGAATATTCCATGGTCTCGGTATTGACCACGATCTCCTCGTCCTGCCCCACGAACGGTGGAACCATCACCCGCACGCCGTTGTCCAGCAAGGCGGGCTTGAAGCTGTTCGCCGCCGTTTGGCCCTTCACCACCGGTTCGGTTTCAACGATCTTACAAGTAACCTTCTGAGGGAGCGTCGCGTTCAGCGCCTCGTCGTCATAGTATTCCACCTGAACCATCATCCCATCTTGCAGGAACGGCCGACGGTCGCCCAGGATATCGCTATCCAACTCGATCTGGTCGTAAGTGGTCGTATCCATGAAAACCAGTTTTCCGTCGCTTTCATACAAGAATTGCTGGTCCTTTTGCTCCAGCCTCACGCGCTCGACCTTGTCCGCAGACCGGAACCGTTCGTTCAGTTTCGACCCGTTGCGCAGATTTCGAAGTTCCACCTGTGCGAAGGCACCGCCCTTGCCCGGCTTCACGTGATCCACCTTTACGGCCGACCAGAGATGTCCATCATGCTCCAACACGTTGCCGGGTCGGATCTCGTTTCCATTGATTTTCGGCATCGGGCGTCTCTCGCCAATTTTGCGGTCGGGGCGTCCTATCGCGCCGGAGCAGGGCGGGCAATATCGAGATGCGGATCCGTCTTTACGTCGCGAAATACGACTAAAAGGTGACAAAAGCTTGATCGGTTAACGACTTCCGCCATATGTAGTCGTCAGAACGACCCTGGGGGGGCCAAGTTTGGTATGCCACCGCTGCTCACCATGATGTGAGCGCATATGAGGTATTACCAAATTGCATAGCGCGAATCACGCATCCGCGTGTTAGTGCGGCTTACCGGGGAAGATGCAAGAGCAATAGCAGCAGGAGGACGGGGATGTCCGATTTCGTCGACGCAACGGCGTTCAATTTCGAGCAAGGTCAAAGGGCCCGGAAACTGTTTGCTGCGGTCGTGCTGGCGGCCCTCGACGATGCCATCTCCGACGACAAGAAGTTTGGCAACGGCCCCGAGCAGATCGCCCGATGGGCGCGGTCCCGAGACGGGCGTGAGGTTCTGTCCTGCGCAGGGATCGACCCGAACGAACGTGTTGTGGCCGGTCTTATGGAATTCGTGAGCCGGGGTGTTCGCACGTCGGTCGCTCTCTCGCGGGAAGAGAGCGAGCGCCGTCAAGCCGCCGAATTGGCCGAGGCCGCCGAGGCCGCATAGGCCACATAGGTCGAGGTCATACCGTATTCAGAACGCTGTGTCTCAATGCCCGGGACACAGCGTTTTTTTATTCAAAACAGATAATTGGACGACAATCTTCATGTTGTCAGTCGAATTCGTCCGATGAAAGCAATTGCCGGATCTCACGCCGCACCAACTTGCGCACGTTACGCGTGATCCGCTCACCCAACTCGCCCGCTAGTTCTTGGCGGACAATATCTGCGATCAAGTCCCGGAAGCCCTCATCGTCCAGCGAAATGGCGTTGCTACCAGCGACGTCGCCGATATCCGCCAGGTCGACATCTGTCTGGCGCGGTGGCGCGTCAACGGGGGCTTCGATCTCGGCGACGTAATCGACCGGAACGGGCTCCGCTTGTGCTTTGGCGACGACATCTACCGGCCCCGGGTTGATCGGGGGTTCGTCGGTGACCTCCGCCGCAGACACTCGCTCCGCCTCGGCTTCGATTTCCGGCTCGTCCTCTGGCTCGACCGCCGCAACGCTCCCATCGAGATCGCCATCCTGGATTTCAGCGACGTAGTCGGTATCTTCCAGATAGCTTTCCGGCGCGGGTTCGGTTGGCGTTGGGGCGGGCCAGACCAACGGCTCGCTTTGATCTTCGGTCAGATCGACCGTTATGGCCGCCGTGTCCGTGTCCAACTCGGACATGACATGGGCCGCGTCCCGGCCGTCTCGCTCCTCTTGCGCGAGCCCGACGATCTCATCGGCCGACCCCAGCCAGATATCCGACTCTGTCGGCTCCGCACTGGCCTCCTCTTTGGATTCCGCATCCTGCGTGATCGACGTTTCCTCCAGAACTTGAACCGTCTGAAACGGATCCTCCGGTTCGGTCACCCGGTTCGCCGGTTCCAGCAGCAGGGCCGCGGCGACCGAAGACCGATCTTCCTTGGTGGCGGATGACGACGATCCCGGATCGCTGGACACAAGACGTCGGATCGACGACAGCACGTCTTCAATATCGCTGGGCTGTGCCACGGGCCGCTCTCCTCACGTCAGGGCCTCTGCGGGCCGATCGGTTATTAGTGCAGACTATAGCACGTAAAGTGGGGGCCAGGTCCATGGCCCTGCCCGCAAAGCCGGGCACGCCTCGATCAGTTGCGGCCGAAACGTCGCAGGACGCTGTCGAGGCGACCGCCTTGCTCCGAAGGCGAAACGGCCGGTGCGTTGGACACCTGGTTGTAATACTCAGATGGGTCGAACCGTTCGACATTCAGGCCCAAATGATCGGTCGTCAGCAGCCCCACCGCATCCAGCACCGAATAGACAGCAAGATCGGCGGCTGTTTCGGCCTCGATCAGCGCCAGCCGGGCGTCGATCAAATCCTGCTCGGCATCCAGCACGTCGATGGTGGTCCGTGCACCCAAGCGCGCCTCTTCCTGGAACCCCTCGAAGGCCAATTGCGCCGCCCGGACACCTTCCCGGGTCGCGGTGATCTGGGCCCTGGCGATCTGTAGCTCTGACCAAGCCGTGCCCACGCCCTGGGCTATGGCGCGGGAAATCGTGTTCAGGTTGGACCGCGCTGCCTGGGCGTTGGCAATGGCCTGCCGGTTCAAGGCCGACAGATTTCCGCCCGTAAAGATGGGCACAGTCCCGGTCACGCTGACCCCAGCCGTCACGGTATCGGGCCGACTGACCGTGAAATCCGACCGCAGACCTACCGACGGCAGCCGGTTCGCCTCCGCGATATCGGCAAGCAGTCGTAACGCCGTGATGTCATGCTGAGCCGACAGGATCAGTGGATGCACCTGAAGTGCCAAGGCCTGGGCCCGGTCCAAGGTTGGCGGCAGGGCAGGGGGCGGCGGCGGCGGGGCCAGCGTACCCGTGGGCAGCACGCCCACCGCCTGCCGGTACAATTCTCGCGAAATGTCCACCGAGCCGCGTGCGGCCGCCAACGCCGAGAGCGAGGCCGCTAGGCTGGATTCCGCGATCGCCACATCCGTTCGGGGTCACCTCGCCGACCTCGAACCGGTCCCGGGTCGCGCGCAGTTCTTCCTGCAAAAGACGCAGGTTACTTTCGCTCACATCCACTGACAGGACGGCTTCGCGAAGGTCGAGATAGGCGTCAATCGCCGTCAGCAAGACGTCCTGCTCGATATCAATCAGGTTGAAGCGGGCGGCTAGTACGCTTTCCTTTTCTGCCGCGATCCGAAGATGCCGCTGCCCGGCATCGACCAGCGTGAAATCCAGGATCAGCCCCAAAGACGATGTGGTCGCCGTCGAGGTGCCGAAATTGGACGATGTCCGAACTTTGCCGTAACTCGTCGCGAAGCTGACGGCAGGGCGCAGGGCCGAGACGGCGATGGCAACGTTCTCGTCCGTTGCCCGTAGCAGAAAACGCTGCTGTTCCAGGATCGGCGAGCTGCGATAGGCTTGAACCAAGGCGTCCGAAAGCGTCTGTGCCGAAGCCCCAGCTCCGGGCGTCGCCATTGCCGCCATAACCGCAAGGGTTGCGCCGGTTTTCTTGATTTGCTCCGCCCAAGTCATGCTCGATCCCATCTGTTTTTTGTTTTAGAGCGCGAAACTTCGCGCACGGGAAAATCCTGGCAGCACAGGCGCCGCCGCGTTGAAGTCGAAGCGCCAGGCCAATGTCGCCCGCTCTGCCCCGACCGTGCGATGACCGACACGGACCTCGCCAAGCGCGCCCTCCATGAAGATCGCGGCGATACGGCCGCCCTCGCGCAATTGCTCCAGCAGGTCGGTCGGAATAGTCTCGACTCCGCCTTCGATCAGGATGACGTCGAAGGGCGCCGCCTTTGGGGCGCCGTCGCTCAGCGGGGCCGTCAAGACAGCTGCGTTCAAGACCGACTGCGCCGTCAGCGTGGCTTCGGCGTCGGAGGCCAACTCTGCCGCTTCCTCGACCATCACCACCGACTCAGCCATTCGCGCCAGCAAAGCGGTGGAGTAGCCCAGGCCGCCGCCGATGATCAGTACGGATTCGCCCAATTCCACATCCAAGGCGTCCAGCATCTTGGCCAATGTGCGCGCGTCCAGCATCTCGCGCCCGTCGCCCAAAGGAACCGGCGCATCCATATAGGCCACGGCGGTTGCGGCGGCGGGTACGTATTCTTCCCGCGGGATATCCAACATCGCGGCGATGATTGGAAATTTGGTCACGTCTGATGGGCGGACCTGCGTGTCGACCATCATCGTGCGGAGGGAATGCGCGGACGCCATCGAAGTATCGCTACCTGTTCCACTACTGCCGTTTAGTTCCGAGAAAGCACGTTCGCTTGGCCGTCGCAACGACCAAAGGCGATGTGGGCGGTTGCGACCTCTGCTGTATGGCGCTACGACCACGCCACCCTGCGGCGAGTTGGCGGAGTGGTTACGCAGCGGATTGCAAATCCGTGTACACCGGTTCGATTCCGGTACTCGCCTCCATTAAAATCGACAGAGTACTGCTCTCTCTGCTCGTTCCGTATTATCTCGGGCGTCAGCTTCACGTTTCGTGCTTGTTTCGGTCGAGAACCATGTGTCTTGCCCCCTCAGTCATTCAACGGTGGAACACGCCAGTTCGCACTGGCCCGGAGATCGGGAAGAAGGTCAAACGACGACCATTGCCGGGGGGGTAGGCGGCCGGTCCGGATTAGGCTTCGACCAGGCGCAGGATCGTCTCGAGGTTGAAGGCCAGCCGCTCCTCTAAAGCTTCGCGTGCGGTGAAATCCCGCTCGTAGAGGATCGCGCCAGTGAAACGGTTCGTCAGGTAATAATATCCGATCGCCGCGATGGTGATGTTGAGCTGAACCGCGTCCACCCCCTCTCGGAACACGCCGTCTTCCACGCCCCGGGCCAGAATGTCCGACACCATCGACACGAAACGGCGGCTGGGGTCCTTCAAACGATCCGAACCAGAGATATGGCGCGCATGGTGCAGATTCTCGCTGTTGACCAGCCGGATGAATTCCGGGTTGTCCAGGTAGTAGGTCCAGGTGAACGTCACCAGCTTGATCAGCGCATCGCGTGGGGGCAGGTGGGTTAGGTCCAGCGCCTGCTCGGCTTCGCGGATATCCAGATAAGCTTCCTCCAGGACGATGCGGAACAAATCCTCCTTCGATCCGAAATAGTGGTAAATCATCCGCTTGTTGGCCTGCGCCCGTTCGGCGATCACATCGACGCGGGCACCGCCCAGGCCCAGGCGAGCGAACTCCTCCTTGGCGGCCTGAAGAATGCGTGCGCGCGTCGCCTCGCTGTCGCGTCCGCGCGGTTTGGCTGCATCCATCGTCCCGTCCATGTCCGTGCTCTCGTACTTGTCCGGCCTGCCCGGCAATCGTGCCGCGGCCCATCATGTCGGTCTGGCGGGACAGTATCGTGTGCTTGACAGGATCGCAAATTGGTAAGTAACTAGTTAGTGCAATATCGGTAGCGCCGCCAACCCCGACAAGCGGCCGCGCGCCAGGGACGTGATCAAGGGAGGATGTCATGTCGTTTATCAAAAAGTTCATCGACCATCAGACGGTTACCCGCCGAAACCTGCTGCTGGCAACGGCTTACGGCGTGCCCGCTGCGGCGGCTGCGCGGATGTTCGGCCCGGCTCCGGCCTTCGCCGACGGGCATGGTGATCCGACCATCGCCTGGTCCTACCGCAACCGCACCAATCCCTATTGGAACGAGATCGTCTCGGGCGGCGAAGCTTTCGTTCGCTCGCTCGGCAAAATCAACGACGACCTGACCCACCTGATCAACGAAGGCTCGTCCGAAAAGTCCCTGGCAGATGTCAAAGCGCTGCTGTCGAAGACCGGCGGCGATCTGGCGCTGGCCATCGACACCAATGATGCACCCAATGCCCGCCCCGTGGTCGAAGCCTGCGTCGAGGCCGGGGCCTATGTCTCGACCCTCTGGAACAAGACGGACGACCTGCATCCCTGGGATTTCGGCGACAATTACGTCAGCCACATGAGCTGGTCCGACGAGGGCCCGGCCGAACAAACCGCCCGCATCCTCTTGGACGCCATCGGCGGCAAGGGCGGCGTGGTCCATCTGGGCGGCATCGCCTCGAACAATCCAGCCATCGAACGCCTCCAAGGCTTGCGAAACGCGCTGGCCGATTACCCGGATGTGGAATTGCTCGACGCGCAGCCCGCCGATTGGGACACCCAGAAGGCCAACCAGGTCATGTCGTCGTTCATCACCCGCTACGGGGACGAAATTTCGGGTGTGCACTGCGCCAACGACACCATCGGCTACGGCGTGTTGGAAGCCCTGCGCGCCGAAGGCATGGACATCCCCATCGTCACCTATGACGGCAACCCGCAAGCGGTCGACCTGGTCTCGAAGGGCGACATCCTGGCGACCGTTTTCACCAACCCCCATTGGGGCGGTGGCATCACGGCCGCGCTGGCCTATTACGCGGCGACTGGCCATTTCAAACCGTCCGAGGAACCGCCCGAGCATCGTGAGTTCTACGGCCCGACCATCATGATCACGCCCGAAGACGCGGTGGCGTTCAAGGCAAATTACCTCGACAGCGTGCCGGAATACGATTGGCAAGACTTCTGGGGCCCGTCCAACGGCGCGATCCAGTACTGACATGTCTCTCTGGTGGCTGGGCGATCAGGCCTGGCCGCCGCCTTTCGTCCCGCGCGGCCCCGCAGGGCTTGCGCACCTGCCGTTTCCGGAAAGGTCGAGCCGATGACGGACGCCATCCTCGCGCCTGAGCCAAGGCCCCGCCGCCTGACGCGCGAGAAGGTGGTGAAATGGGCGCCGCTTTTGGTGCTTGGCGTGCTGGTCTTGCTGTTCCCGTTCTTCGAGTGGCTGGAAGACGCGCGCGATGGCGAGGCGCATCTCTACCTGCTCGACAGCCGCTTCTTCTCGATCCGCAACGCCGCGCGCATCGGCATCTCTTCGGCGCCCGCCTTGATGGTCGCTATCGGCGTGACCTTCATCATCATCATGGGCTCCATCGACCTGTCCATGGAAGGCACCGTTTCGGTCTCGGCCGTGATCTTCGCCTTCGCCTTCATCGCCCTCGGCGGCACGCTGGCGAGTTGGGCCTGGCTCGCTCTGCCCCTCGCCTTGGCGGTCGGGGCGGCCCTCGGCTTCATCAATGGCCTAGTCCACGTCAAGCTCAAGATCCCCAGCTTCATGGCGTCGCTCGCCATGGGCTTCGTAGGCACCGGCCTGGCGCTGCTGTTGACCGGTGGTGACCGCATCCGGGTTGAGGATGAGCTGTTCCGCGCGCTGCTGACCACGCGCATCCTGAGCTTCCCGCTGATGGTCTATGTCGCGCTGATCTTCCTGTTGATCGCCTGGTTCATCCAAAGCCGTACGACGCTGGGCCGCAATTTCTATGCGGTCGGCGGGGGCGAGGAGTTGGCCCATGCCAGCGGCCTGAACGTCGAACGGGTCCGCATTTTGGGCTTCACCCTGGCCGGCATCTTTTTCGCGGTCGGCGCCCTTCTGGCCGTCGGCCGGATCGGGATCGCCGAGACGGCCACGGGCAACAATTTCATGTTCGTCTCGATTACCGCCGTCGTGGTTGGCGGCACCGCGCTTTGGGGGGGAATCGGCGGCGTCTGGAACACGTTGGTCGGCGTCTTGATCGTGAACGTCATCAACAACGGAATGGTCGTGATCGGCCTGCCGGGATTCGTTCAGGACGGTGTTTTGGGCCTTTTGGTCATCCTCGCCGTGGTCCTGTCGACCGACCGGAAGAACGTACAATTTGTGAAATAGGGGATCGGGAATTGTACGAATTGCACGAAGTCAACAAAACCTTCCCAGGGGTGCAAGCCCTGAAGGACATCAACTTCACCGTGAACCGCGGCGAAATCGTCGGCCTGGTGGGTGAAAACGGCGCCGGCAAATCCACCCTGATGAAAGTCATCTACGGCGCCTATCAGCCCGATGGCGGCCACATCTCCATCGACGGGACAACCGTCCGCTTCGCCAACCCCCGCCAAGCCATGGACCACGGCATCGGCATGGTGTTTCAGGAACAATCTCTGATCACCAATCTGACCGTGATGGAGAACATCTTCCTGGGCTACGAACAGCAATTTGTCCGATACGGCGTGATCGATTGGAAGGCCATGTCTGCCGCCGCTCGTCACCAGCTGCAGAAGGTGAAGCTGGACATTGACCCCCGCATGACAACATCGGAATTGTCGTTTGCCCAGAGACAGCTGGTCGAACTGGCCAAGGTCCTGACGCTGGAAGAGCGGATCGATGGCGACCTCGTCATCCTGCTGGACGAACCCACCTCCGTGCTCGCGAAAGAAGAGGTCGCGCTGCTCTTTTCCATCGTCCGCGACCTAACCTCCCGCGCGTCTTTCATCTTCGTCAGCCACCGCATGGACGAAGTGCTCGATCTGTCGGACCGCGTCTACGTCATGAAGGATGGGGCCGTGGTCGACATGGTCAGCCGGGCCGATGCCCAGGTGGACGCGATCCAGCACAAGATGGTCGGCCGGGACGTGGACAAGGAATATTACCGCGAACAAAAGCAGCGCGCCCATGGGGACGAGGTTCTGGTCTCGTTTCGAGACGTCAGCATCGGCAGCCGCTATCGCGACATCTCGTTCGATCTGCATCGTGGTGAGGTTCTGTGCCTGGTCGGCACCGAAGGCTCGGGTCGCGAAGCGATCCTGCGCACGATCTTCGGATTGGAAACCCCGACCGAGGGGAGCGTCGCCATCAAGGGTGAGACCCTGTCCCGGTTCACCGCCCGTGAAGGGGTGCGGCGCGGCGTCGGATACGTCCCGCGCGAACGCAAGGTCGAAGGTATCGTCAGCGGCATGAACGTGTATGAAAACATGACGCTCAGTCAGATGGACCGGTATGCCAAAGGCGGCATTCTCAGGACCGGTGACGAAAAGGCGCTGGCCCGGCGATGGATCGACCGCCTGGGCATCAAGACTCCATCCGAAAACAAGGATTGCGGCGGCCTGTCCGGCGGCAACCAACAGAAGGTCGTGCTGGCCAAATGGCGCTCGGGCGGGTCCGACATCATCCTGCTGGACCATCCGACGCGCGGCCTGGATATCGGCGCCAAGGAAGACGTCTATGAGATGGTCCGCGAAATGTGCGCCGATGGCGTCGGCATCGTCCTGGTCGCCGACACATTGGAGGAGGCCATCGGCCTCTCGCACACGATCCTCGTCCTCAAGGACGGGATATTCCAGAAACGGTTCAACGGGATGCCGGGCGACAAACCGTCGCTCTACGATCTCGTCCACCACATGATCTGAGAGAGCCATGACGCTCGCGACGCTGAAACCCTATCTGCCATGGATCACGCTTCTGGTGCTGTTCGGGCTCGTGGGTCTGGTCAACCCATCGTTCTTCAACCCGGTCAGCCTGACGACCTTGGTGGCCGATGTCGTTCCATTGTTCATCATGGCATTGGGCATGACGTTCGCGATCTACATCGGCGGCATCGACCTGTCGGTGCAGCAGCTGGCCAACCTGGTGACCGTCATGGCGACCGTCTATCTGGCGTCGCTGGGGATTGGGGTGGCGGTCATCTGCATCCTGATCGGCTTCGTGATCGGCGGCATTTCGGGCTTTGTGACGACGCGGCTGTTCGTCCCGTCCTTCGTGTCGACCCTGGCCATGGGCTTCGTCGCGCTGTCTGGCGCGAAATGGCTGTCGGGGGAACGGGCGCTTTCCATGGATGCCACCCTGCGCAACGAGGCCTTTGGATGGATGTTCGGCCGAACCCTCGGTATCCCGACCGAAATCATCATCGGCGGCGTCCTTTTGGCGCTGGCTTGGTTCCTCTCTACCCGCACCACGTTCGGTCGGGCGTTGAAGGCCGTCGGTTCGGGTGAGCCCGCTGCCATTGCGTCTGGCCTAGACGTGGACCGCATCAAGATCTTGGCGTTCGCCATCTCGGGCATGTTCGCCGCCATCGCGGGGCTGATGTTCTCGGCCAAGCTGTCGGGCGGGGACGCGAACCTCGCCAACGGCTTCCTGCTGCTGGCCATTGTCGCCGTCCTGGTTGGCGGCACACCCCTGACCGGCGGCGTCGGCGGCGTCATCAACACGCTGATCGGTACGCTGATCGTGGTCGTGATCCGCTCGGCCATGGTCTACCTGGAGGTCGACGCGACCCAACAGCAGATGGTCTTCGGCATCGTCCTGATCGTGGCTATCGCATTGACCATCGACCGCTCCAAGATGCGCGGGGTCGTGAAGTGATGCGGGCCGCCTATCTCACCCAGCCCGGCCGGTTCGAGCTTCGCGAGGTGCCAACCCCAGCCCCCGACCCGGGCGAGGCGGTGATCCGCATCGCCCGCACCGGCATTTGCGGCACCGACCTGCACATCTTCCACGGTCGTTACGCGGCCGACAGCTTGCCTCTGGTCCCGGGTCATGAATTCACCGGCCACATCGCCGCTCTGGGGCGTGACGTCACCGGCCTTGTCGAGGGGGACCCGTGCGTCGTGGACATGAATATCGGTTGTACACGCTGTTATTGGTGTCGCCGGAACGAGATCTTGAACTGTCCCGACATGCGCCAGATGGGCATTTCCATGGACGGCGCCTTTGCAGACTACATCGCCGTTCCAGCCCGCTTGGTGATCCCCGCGCCGCACCAAATGTCGCCCCAGGTTCTCGCGCTGACCGAGCCGCTGGCCTGCGTCGTCCGTGCCGCCCGCAAGGCACAGGTGACATTCGGGCAATCGGTCGTC
>JBCDCW010000049.1:0-17631 GCA_039180995.1 Pseudomonadota bacterium | reverse complement strand
CTATCTTCGGCGATACGGGTTTCAAGCCCGAACGATCATCGACGTGGGCGTTCTGGACGGCACGCCGTTCCTTTACGACGCATTCCCCGACCGGCACTTCGTCCTGATCGACCCGCTGGAGGAAAGCCGGGCCCTCACAGCCCGCTTCTGGGCCCAGTTGGATCACGACTTCCATCTCTGCGCCCTGGGCGCCGTCCCCGGCGAGATCGAGTTGGAGATCGACCCCGCCCGCTTGGCCCGGACGTCCGGCGATCGCCGGATATCCACAGACCGCGCTCGCCTGGAACGGCGACGGATCCCGGTCCGGCCGCTGGATGCCATCGCCGCCGACTTGCCCGGACCGTTGGGTCTCAAGATCGACACCAAGGTCACGAACTCGACGTCCTGCGCGGGGCTGAGCGGACCCTTGCCCGATGCGAATTCGTCATTGCCGAAGTTTCCATCAAGAAACGCTTCCGGAACGGCTATCGCTTTTCGGAGGTCATCGAGTTCATGGCCCTCCGCGGCTTCCAGGTGTATTCCTTCCTCAGCGGGCTGACCCGGGCGCCACGGATGGCGGATATTCTGTTCGTTCCGGCCAATAGTCCTCGTTTCGACATGATATCCGATGATACGTGATGGGCCCGTGAAAGGACGCCGTCGATGAACAAAAAAGCCAACACGTTCGAGTTCCAGCATACCCGCAAGGAAGGCGTCTTCCGCACGTGGTTCCGGGGCGAGCATACCAACTTCAACCCCGATTTCGCCGCCATGGCCGAACAGGACGCGGCGCTGAAATGGGTGACCCAAGGGTGGGAACCGAAGGATCGCATCGTCACGCCCGACACCCAGATCACCGCTTTCGGGTCCTGCTTCGCGGCCAATATCTCCAATTGGCTGGCGGCGCGGAACTACAACATCCTGACGCGGGACGAAGGGTCGAACGCCTATGTCGTCAAGTGCGGCGAAGGCATGGTGAACTCCTTCGTCATCCGCCAGCAATTTGAATGGGCGTTCGAGGGGAAACGCTTCGAGGAGGAGTTGTGGCACGGCTACTCCGCCGAAAGCTATGGCTATGACGAGGACGTGCGCCAGCAGACGCTGGACATCTTCTCGAAGACCGACCTGTTCATCCTGACCTTCGGCCTCAGCGAAGTCTGGTATGACGAAGTGTCCGGCGGTGTCTTCTGGCGCTCCATCCCCGAGGATGTCTACGACCCGTCGCGCCACAAGTTCCGTGTCACCTCGGTCGAGGAAAACAAGGCCAATATCCGCGCCATCTACGACTTGATCCGCAAGCACCGGCCCGAGGCGAAGATCATCACCACCCTGTCGCCCGTGCCGTTGATCGCGACCTTCCGCCCGGTCTCCTGCATCAGCGCCAATTCCGTGTCGAAGGCCGTTCTGCGCGTCGCCATCGACGAGTTGATGCGCGAGATCGGGGACGAAGGGTATCTGCATTACTGGCCCAGCTATGAGATCGTGACGGACGTCTTCCACTCGCCTTTCAAGAAGGATCGCCGCCACCTGCCGCGCGCGGTGCTCGACTTCATCATGATGCTGTTCGAGCAGGTCTGGTGCGAGACCCAACCCACCGATGAAGAGATGCTGAAGCATTGGGTTGCGGCCCTGTCGGCGGCTGGCCTGGTTTCCGACCGGCTGGAAGCCTGCGTGCGCGACGAGAACTTGAATGCGCTGCGCCGGATCATGGGCAAGCGCAAAGTCGCCCGTCACCCCGAGGCCGAGGCCGCCATCCGCCTGCAACTGGAACGCCTGGAAGGGATGATGCAGGCGTGAGCGCGGTGCGGGAAAACGCCCGCCGCGCGTTGAAGCATCTGCCCAAGGGCGCGCGCGGCGCCGAGATCGGCGCTCATACGGGCCGCTGGACCCGGGCCCTGGTCGAGATCGCGCAGCCGTCGTCCCTGACCTTGATCGACCCCTGGGCCGAGGACGAAGCGCGCGACGCCCGCCCCCATGCCTACCAGGCGCCCCAGGCGGAGCGGGACGCCCAACTCGCCGCCATGCGCGCCGAGTTTCCGGACGCGACCGTCGTGCGGATGCCCTCGACGGAGGCGCTGGCGGGGATGGCCGACGCCTCGCTCGACTGGGTCTTCCTAGACGGGGACAAGCAATACGACACGGTCTTGGCCGACCTGGAACAGGCCGCCCGCGTGGTCCGCCCAGGCGGCGTGATCGCCGGGGGCGCCTGGCATTGGGGCAAGGAAATGGGCCGCCCGGTGCGCGAAGCCGTGGGCGACATCGCCGCCCGGATCGACAGGGCCGTCCTGGACCAGAAGGGCCAGTTCTGGGCCCTGACCTTGCCGAGCGAGGTGGTGCTGAAGCCCCGCCCGACGGACGAGCGCTTCCTCATCATCTCGACTATGAAGAACGAGGCGCCCTATATCCTGGAATGGGTCGCCCATCACCGCGCCATCGGCTTCACCGACTTTCTGGTCTACACCAACGATTGCGACGACACGACCGACCCGCTGCTGGACCGGTTGCAGGACACCGGCGTCGCGGGCGGCACGCTGACCCATCAGGTCAACACCGTGCTCGCGCGCGGGCCGCATAAATCGGCGCTGAAATGGGCGCGCGACCATGTGCTGCGCCACAAGGCGACTTGGATCCTGATCGCGGATGTGGACGAATTCATCGACCTGCCGGTGGACAGCCCCTCGGGCGGCACGATCCAGGGTTTGATGGGCGCGCTGGGGCCCGAGACCGACGTGGTGTCCTTCCCGTGGAAATGCTTCGGCAATGGCGGGGTCGAGACGTTTCGCGACGTGCCCATCACCAAGCAGTTCAAGACCTGCGAGCCAATCCCCGCGCGCGGCGGGCGCAAGACCCGGGACGTGAAGACCATGTTCCGAAAGCCCGAAGCCATGTACCATTTCGGCCTGCACCGCCCCCGCGTGAAACCGGACTGGCAAGACCGCATCGTCTGGAAGTCACCCGCAGGCGAGGACATCAGCGACCGCATGGTGCCCGGCAAGACCTGGACCATGAAATGGTCGGGCTGCGACGATGCGGGGCATATGCACCATTATCCGCTGCGGTCGTTGGAGGCCTATATCCTCAAGAAAAACCGGGGCCGGGCGAACCATATCAAGGAAGATCTGGGCCTGGATTATTGGGACAAGTGGAACATGACCGGCGGTCGCGACACCGGGCTGGTCGACGGCGCGCCCGGCTTCGCCGAGGTGCTGGCCACGCTGCGATCCGACAGGAAGGTGCGGCGGCTCCACAAGGAAGGGGTCGAAGGCCACAAGGAACAGGTGCGGGACCTTTTGGAAGATGACCGCTACCGCGCCCTGTGGGACACGCTTCGCGCCCGCGACGGGAAACCCGTGGCGGAGGACGATGCGGCCTGATCCGTCAGGCGGCCTGGTCTCTGGCTGATCCGCCATGGGCGGTAGGTCCGGGATCGGCGCCGGGTTCGGATGTGAACCGACGGTGGGGGCGGATGCCCCGTGATGCCCATGCCCCTGCGGTTGACCGCAGGCTTCGTCCGGAGGGCCGGGCGGCCCGTCATTCCGGTGGGGCATATGCCCCGTTTGCGCGCAGACAGGTTTCTCACCCTGAGCGGTTAATGATCTGTGAAGACGCGGCTAATCATCGGCTTTGGGGTGCCACGACAAGACGAATTGGGCCATATTTCGATGTCCGGACCTCGAACGATGGAACCTGGCGCGCATCTCTACGGCAGTGACCCGGTCTCACCGATGTCGGAGCCATAGGGCCCCGGCCAGTCTGCGTCGGCATCGGTCGCGCCAAGTGTCTTCTCAGACCAGTGATGACCACGTCGGCTAACCCTAATACGGGCGCAGCTTAACCTTAATGCGCCCCCTTCCTCTGGCCGGAAATACCTCGGGGGGCGCCGTAGGCGCGGGGGCAGAGCCCCCTCGTCGGATCGACCGGACGATGCCGCCAGAGATCCGCGACCCCGCTCAACATTCCGGCAAGTTCACCGCCAACCCGCCCCGGCTCGTCTCCTTGTATTTCTCGGACATGTCGATCCCGGTTTGGCGCATGGCCTCGATGCAATTGTCCAGCGGCATGAAATGGGTGCCGTCCCCGCGCAAGCCGAGCGAAGCCGCCGATACGGCCTTGATCGCGCCCAGGCCGTTCCGTTCGATGCACGGCACCTGCACCAGCCCGGCGGCGGGATCGCAGGTCATGCCCAGATGGTGTTCCAAGGCGATTTCCGCCGCGTTTTCCACCTGTGGCGGCGTGCCGCCCAAGGCCGCGCAAAGCCCGGCGGCCGCCATGGCCGAAGCGCTGCCGACCTCGCCCTGGCACCCGACCTCGGCGCCCGAGATCGAGGCATTGTGCTTGATGAGCCCACCGATGGCGGCGGCCGTCAGAAGGAAGGTGCGGATCCCCTCGCCCGTCGCGCCCACGCAATGGTCCCGGTAATAGCGCAGCACCGCGGGCACCACCCCCGCCGCGCCGTTGGTGGGCGAGGTGACGACTCGGCCACCGGCGGCGTTCTCCTCGTTCACAGCCATGGCGTAGACGGACAGCCAGTCGTTGACGACATGCGGTTGCGCCAGGTTGCGGCCTGCTTCGGCGCGCAGTTGCTCGTGGATCGCCTTGGCCCGCCGCTTGACCGATAGACCGCCGGGCAGGATCCCATCCTGCGCCAGGCCCCGCGCGATGCAATCGTCCATGGCCGCCCAGACCCCGTCCAGCTTGACGTCCAGCCGCGCGGGCGTCAGCACGCTTTCGTTGGCGCGCTTCATCTGGGCGATGGACAAGCCAGAAGCGGCGGCCATGGCCAGCATCTCTCCGGCTGAACCGAACGGGTACGGAAAGCCGGCCGCGGCCTTCTGGTCGTGCAGATCCGCTGGTTGGGACAATTCGCGCTGCGTGGCGACGAAGCCGCCGCCAATGGAATAATAGGTCTCCTGCATGTGCAGGTTCCCGGCGCCATCGAAGGCTTGCAGGATCAAGCCATTGGCATGGCCCGGTAGGGGCGGCCCCCAGTCGAAAATCACGTCCGCTTCGGGGTCGAAGCGCATCTCCGGCAGGTCGTTCAGGCGCAGCACATGGTCGTCCCGGCAGGCGGCCAACGCGGCATCGGCCGCGTCCATATCCATATCCGCTGGATCGTAACCCAACAGGCCCAGGGCGACCGCCCGGTCGGTTGCGTGGCCCTTGCCGGTCCAGGCCAGCGAGCCGTGCAGGGTCGCCGTCACGTGGGCGGGCGGGCCCGCACCGGGCTCCGCCTCGCCGCCGCCGCGCAGCAGCGCCAGGAAGCGCAATGCCGCCACCATCGGCCCCATCGTATGGGAGGATGACGGGCCGATCCCCGGCTTGAAGATGTCGAAGACGCTCAGGAACATCGCGGATCTCCGGCTGATCCGTCCATCTGACCCTTCCAGCGCCGATGGAGCCAGTGCCATTGCGACGGATGGCGCGTCACCCACGACGACAGGCGGTCGTTGAAATCGCGCATCATGGTTTCTGGGTCCGCGGGCGGGATCGGCGCCTCGACGATGAGGCGCAGGCCGTCCGCTTCCCACGGGGCGAAGCAGGGAACCAAGGGCAGGTCGAAGCGCAGGGCCAGTTCCGCCGGGGCCAGGCTGGTCAGGGCGGGCACGCCCAGGAAGGGGATCGGCACCCCTTCGTAAACGTGTTGGTCCATCAGGAAGGCCATGAAGCCGCCGCCTTGCAGATGCCGGATCAGATCGCGCATCCCGGCGGGGCCGCGCGGCACGATGGGTTCGCCCGCCATCTTCAACCCATCCCGGAACAGCGGGTCGTAATGGGGATTGTTGTTGGGCCGATAGATGGCGCCCGTTTCCATGCCGTCGCGGCGCAGCGCGTGGCGGATGACCTCCCACTGACCGAAATGGCCGGAAATCAGGATCGCGCCGCGACCGTCTGCTTTGGCGGTGCGCAGCACGGGCAGGCCCGGACCTTCCAAGGTCAGGTGCGCGAATTCCCGCTCCATCGCGTCGTTACACCAGACGCCGGCCAGGGTGCGCCCGGTGTTGCGCCCGACCGCCACGGCCAAGGCCCGGCGCGCGGGGGCGGGCATGTCCGGCCAGACCAGGGCCAGGTTCGCCGTGGCGCGGCGACCGACTGGGGTGACACGGACCAGCATCTCGGTGATCCAGCCGATCACGGCCCGGCGCACGCGCATCGGGAACGGCGACAAGATCGCCAGCAGGGCGCGCAGGGTCCATCCCTGTATCCGGTAAACCACGGTCCGCATCGCCTGTCCCGTGACCGATCCATCGGCCCCTGGCAAGCGGGGGACTCGCGTCCGGCGCGAAGACGCGCTAGCCATGCGCCGCTTTCAACGACTTTGGACCGACGATGTTTCGCCTGCTTCTGCCCTTTGTCCTGGCCCTTGCGGCCTGCGCGACCGCCCCCGAGATCGAGACAGCCCCACCGCCCCCGCCGCAACCCGCGCTATTCCCTGGCGAGACGCCGGAGGTGCGCGCCCTGGTGAACAAATGGGCCGATTACTACGACCTGCCGCCCAGCCTTCTGCACCGCGTCATCCAACGCGAGAGCGATTATCGCCCCCGCGCGCGGAACGGGCCCTATTGGGGGATCATGCAAATTCTACCCGCGACGGCGCGGAATATGGGGATGGTCGGCAATCCCAGCCAATTGCTGGAGGCGGATGTGGGGCTGAAATATTCGGTCCGGTATCTGCGCGGCGCTTGGATGGTGGCGGATGGCGACGAGTTCGAGGCCATGATGTGGTACGCGCGCGGGTTCTATTTCGAGGCGCGGGATCGGGGGCTGTTGCAGGAAACCGGGCTGCGCGGCGACCTGTGGCAGCGCTATGATGCGGGCTTGGCGCAGATGCCGCCCATCGACGAGACGGGGCGGCTGTTGCCGCCCGAACCGGTCGAGCCGCCTTGCGAGCCTCGGACGGGCTTGGCGGCCGCCCTTCGCGGGACCGGCTGCCCGGCCTGACCTTACGCGGCGGGGGCTGCCGCGTAAGGCAAGTGGCCGGTCTTGATCCAAAGCTGGGCGCCTTCGGCCCCGGCTTTGGCGTCTAGCGTGGCGCCTTCGGGCAGGCGCAGCCAGGAGCCTTTATGGAGCGTTTCGCCCCCTTCCGTCAGGCCCCCGCCCAGGACCAGGACTTCCGCGCCGCCGGGCACGGGGTGCGAGATCTCGGTGCCCGGCGCCCAGGTTTCGTAAGTCACCGTTTCGCGGGGATCACTGTGTAAGCTCTGGGTCCGCACGCCTGGCGCGGTATCGGCCATGTCGGTTCCCATTTCGACCCGGATTTGCGTCCGGTCGTCCAAGTCGAATTGCCAGAGCTTCACGAAGATCACGCAGCCCGGTTCCGAGCCGGGCGTGTGGCTGGAGGTTGGCGGATTGCGCACGTAGGTGCCCACCGGGAAGTCGCCGTGTTCGTCCTGGAACACGCCATCGAGCACGATGAATTCCTCGCCGCCGGTATGGGTATGGGCCGAGAAGTGGCTGGCCGGGGCGTAGCGCACGATGGACGTCGCCCGCGCCACCTCGTCCCCGATCCGGTCCAGCATGCGGCGGTCGACGCCGGGCATGGGCGACGGGACCCAGTCGATGGCATCGGAATGGACCAGCACGCGCTGGGTGAAATCGTCGTTCAGGTTCATGGCGGTCCTCCTTCCCTGGAAGACCATCACCCCGGCGCGCGGGATGCAACGCACAGATGGGTGTGCCCGCCGGATGCGGGCTTGCATCGGCCCCGCGCCCTATTCCGACGGCGCCGTCGCGTAGCCGCGCGGATCGACCGGGACCAGCAGCAAGCGGCGAACGGGCGGTGCCGGGTCGCCCAGCGGGTAGAGGACAAGGCCGTCCTGCTGGTCGAAATGGCTGAGATAGTGGCTCTCCAGCGCATCCGGCGGCACATCCCCGTCATCGGCGGCGCGCAGGGCAAAGCGGCCGCGATACCAGGTTTGCCGGTCGCGATATTCGCCGTCGAACAAGCCCGCGGGATCGTCCGGGATGCGGCAGGCGCGGGCCCATCCCCGTTGATCGACCCCGCCGACCAAGATCAGCGTGTCGGGCAGCGGGGTGTCCCAGACCCGTTCGACTTCCGCCACATCCACGGGATCCAGATCGGCGGGGTCGAGCCCGGGGAAGCCTTGGGCGCAAAGCTGAGTCATCGGAGGGCTCCCTTGATCGTCGGAGCGGAGGACGAGGACGGAGGCAAAGAGAGCTGCCGCGGCGGAGAACAAGAGGATATGCGCATGACGCCTCATTTGGAATTGAGCCCCAGGGGATACCGGAACGCGCTGCTGACCGTCCCACCGGCTGAGATGATGAGCTTCTGATAGCTCTGCTGCAAGGCGCGCATCTGCCGGGCGGGCACTTCAAATTCCGGGGCGCGCCAACTGATCAGGCCACGGGTGAGCGCGTTGCCGCCGCGCAGTTCCACATCCAGCTTCGGCGCCTGGCGGGCCGCCGATGTACGGACTCCCACATAGGCCGCCACCTCCATCGCGAAGGTGAAGCAATGGTTGCCCGCGACATCGTATCGGGCGGCCTGGCGCGCGGCGACGTCGCGCTTGCGGTCGCGCGCGAAGGAATTCATCAGGCCATAGGAATCGTTCGGCAGCTTTATGTAGGCCGCCTCGACCGCGTAGGGGCCGCCATTGGTGCCGATCAATCGACCCGCTAGCGCATTGAGGGAGGCGGGCGTCGGATTGCCGGTTTCCGGATCGAAGGCCATCGTCAGGGCCGAGACGGCGGCGACGCTGCGGACCTCGCCGTAACTGGCGGCATCGTAGCGGCCGTATTCCCAATAGGCGACGCCGCCCGTCCGGCCGTTGATCATGGCGATGCCCGCATGCCCCAAGCCCAGGACCTTCGCGTTGTCCCCGACCCAGCGCGCGATCCGCAGGGGCGGCCGCGAATCGGGATTGGTGAAGGTCTCCGTCAGCGAGGCCCTTACGTCGATATCGAAGGGGATCTGGCGTTCGACCTCGGCGGCGGGGATGGTGATCGGCTGGCTTGGATAGACGATGGGGATCGCCACGTCGCAAGGCCCCGGGCAGGGGCTGGCCGGATTATCGGCGGCGCTATCCTGCGGCATGGTCGACCTCGGCCCTGTCATCGGCCAGGTTGCGCAGCCGGTCGGCGCGGATCGGATCCGGCATCCCGCGCGAAGCGGCGAGTTCGTCTTGCGCCCAGGTTTCCCGAAGCATCTGCGACCCTTGCCGGGTACACCACCAAAGCGCCAAGTCGCGGATCGTCGTCCTGTTCTGGAAGTCCCAGGCCGTCAGGTGGTCCAGCACCGCGTCGATATGGTCGGCGGGCGCGTGGGTCTGGGCCGCGCAATCCAGGCGCAAGCGGTGGAAGAAGCGCGCGGCCACGAAATCCCCCAACGCTGTCCACGTTGCGGTATCGAGTTGCGGTGCCGTCTGGGACAAGGCGATCCCAGGCTTCGGCCGCAGCGTCAGAAGGGCCCCATCGGTCGGCAAGAGAGCGGCGCCGACGCCGTCGGCCCCGAAGATCATGGCGGGAAGGGTGAATGGGCCCCGCATCGCCAGGGCCCCGATCAGATCCGGTTGCCAGAACCGGAAGTAGTACCAAGCGCCGGTGTCCCGGCGCAGCCGGGTGAAGCGCCTGAGATGACGGCGCATGGCGTCGAAGCTCAAGCTGCTCTGCAAGACGATCAAGGCGTCGCTCCGCCACAGATGCCAGGGCGCGGGGCTTTCGGTGAAGAGATCGCGGGCGACGCGATTGTCGGGATCGAGGGCCACCAGCCAGGGCGCGGCGTCGGCCAGGTCGTCCGCCCCCTTGCCGTTGAACAGGCAGGCATGGGTCAGCCCGGAGGTCGCCAACGTCTCGGGCAGGGTATCGATCTTGGCGGCATCCAGCACGGCATAGGCCTTCAGGTCGCCTGGCCCGGCGGGAAAAAGGGCGTTGCGCAGGGATGTCGGCCAGTCTTCGCCCGGCGAGACGGCTGTGACATCGGCTTGCCACATCCCGTCGAACGGGGACGCGGGATGCGGCTCGGGTGCGATGTCAATCAACCAATTCAAAAGGATACGATCTTTGAACATTTCAATCCGTGCGAAGATATCCATGCAAGCGGCCCAAGGTAAAGTCCGGTAGCGTCAGGCGATGCCACCAGGCAGGCGGGCGTGGCTTTGGGTCGGTTGTGCCTGTCCACCGCGGGTATGGCTGCTTCGGATATCGGCGGCTTGGCATGCGGTCGCTCCGACACCCGATCCTAGCCGTCGTCCATGTCGGCAGAGGGCAGGATGTCCTTCAGGATCGCCTCGAAATCCCGTTCCAGCCAGGTTCGCGCGCGATCCAGCAGGATGGGGATGGGGCTGGCCGGCTCGCTGCGGCGGAACCAGGCGCCGACTGCCAAAAGCTGCGCGGCGGCGTCTGGGCGGGTGGCGACCTGGGGCGGCTGGGTTGTCGGATCCTCTGACTCGGGCGGGGCGGGGATGTCGGCGGTCAGGGCCTTCAGGCGTTCCATGGACATGGCGAACCCGGTGGCGGGGCCAAAATCGACGACGGCCTTCGCCGCGCTGTCGGGCAACAGGGTCTCGATCGCCTCGACCAGTGGACGTCCGATCAGCTGGCGCGCCTGGATCACCAGAAGAAGGGCGGCCGAGGACGGTTCGGCGTGGACCAGGTAGCTTTCCACCGCCGAAAGCGCCGCGCGCGCATCGGCCCGGGTTTTGGGTTCGCCGACGATGGGCGCGGGCGCGACGGGCGACGGCGCGACGGGCGTGTCGGGGGCCGGCGCGGGTGGCAGCTCCGGCTCGGGGGCGGTCAGGTCCGGGCGGGCCTGGGCGATCAGGTCCAGCATGCCCGAGACCTGCTCGATCAACGGAGCCAGGCGCTTGGCATCCAACGCCTGGGCCGCCTGAAGCAGGCGGGACAGGTCCGTCTGGGTCTTTTCGACGGCGATGGCCGCGCCCTTCTCGCCCAGGTTTTGCAGGATGGCATCGCCGCTTGAATCGAGCTCGGCCGGGCGGGGTTCGACCCGGCCCTGGGCCACCAGCCAGCGCCGCCATGTCACCTGCCGGTCGCCGCTGAGCGGCAGATGGGCAAGCGGTTGCAGGATCGTGGCGGGCACGGCCAGCGCCTCGATTGCGCCGCGCCGGTCGCGGGCGCGGTCGGGCAAGGCGGGGTGGACGGCGTCGCCATGGGCGGCGATCAGGGCGACCATGGCCTGGACGGTGTCGGCCAGGCCGTCCAGTCGCCAGGCCAGCGCCTCCCACCGGGCGAGAAGCGACAGCAGCCGCAGATCGCGGGAGCGGCGCAGGAGGGCGGAAATCTCTTTCCGTTCGGCGGTGATATCGACCGCGGCCGCGTCATAGAGGATGTCCAGGGGTCGCCCCTGGTCGTCCAATTGCGGACCCGCGCGGATGTAGCGTTCGGGCAGGCGGCCTTCGGCATCGTAATAGACGTCTAGGAACGCCTCGTCGTCCAGGGCCTCCAGGTCGGGGCCGCAGGGGGCGTCCGGGGTCACGGGCTCGGTCAGCCAATCCATGGTCGCTCCTGCGTCAATCGTTCGTTTTCAGCGCGTCGGCATAGGCGCGTGACAGGTGTTTGAAGAACTCGTCCAGCATGCCGTTTTCATGGGCCGCCGCCTTGGCGTCCCAGCGGTCCACGAACGTCTCCCAGGCTTTGGCCCGCTTCGAGCCGCCCAGCAGGCCGCCGCTGGCCGTGCCTTCGATGGCCTCGGGGGCCAGATCGTGCAGGACGGCGCCCAAGGCCGGTTGCAGCGCGGCGATCAGGGCGGCGTGGTGCAGGCGCAGGTCGCGGGTGGCGCCCTGGACAGCCTCGGCGCCCGCGGTTGCCCCGGCGCGGGGCCGAAAGAACAGTTCCTCCAGCGCCTTGTCGGGGTGGTGCGCGGTCTTCAGCGGGTTGCCCGCAAGACCCGCCATGGTGCGTTCGACATGGTGCCGCGTGCCTTCCTTGAAGGCGGCGCGGGCGCGCAGGTGGTCCATGGTTTCGACCGTCGCGGCGCGCAGGGCGGCGCCGACCTGGCGCATCAGGTCTTCGGGATCGGCATCGGCGTAGCTGGCCGGGTCCAGGCCCGCGCCTTGGCAGAAGGCGGCGAGCATCGCGGACGGTTCGACCGACGATGCGGGCTTCGCGGGGGCCGGGCTCGGATCGGCCGGCGGTGGCGATGCGGACGGAATGGGCGTGGGGATCGCCGATGGCTCGGGCCGAGGGGCGGCGGTGAGCGGGCGAAGGCCCGCCTGATCGGCGGGCGGCTGGGGCGGGGGCGGTTGGAAGGACGGCGACTCGATGAAGCCGTCGGCGAAATCCTCGCGCCGCCCGGGCCGGGCGGGCGGCAGCGGATCGACCGGCGCCAGCGGCGCGCCGACAGCCCAGGGATCGTCGTCGCCCCAAGCGGCGCCGGTCTGCGGTGCGGGCGGCGCGGCGGGTGGGGGGACCAGGCCCACGGGCGCCTCGGTCCCGTCGGTGACGGCGATGATGTATTGCCCGACCTGGAACCGGTCGCCGACTTGTAGGCGATGGGGGCCGTCCAAGCGGTAGCGCTGGCCCTGTAGGAAGGTGCCGTTGGTGGACACGTCTTCCAGCCAATGGGCACCGTCGCGATAGGTGACGTTGAAATGGTGCCCCGACAGGTGTCGCGTCGGATCGGGCAAGATCCAGTCCATCCCGCCGCTGCGGCCGACCTGGCAGGCGCGGGGCGTCAGCGGAAAGGCGATGGGACCGCCATCGTCCAGATAGTCGAAATTCTCGATTCGGAGGGTCAGGGCCATCGGCTCAGATCACTCGGTAGAGCGATTCGGCGAGTGAGATCACGCGGGCCAGATGGACGGACCGGCGGGACAGGGGCATTTTGGCCAGGCTGGACAACACCGCCGAGTTCAGCGACCGGGGGCCCCGGTAGATCGGCACCGGCGCCGGATCGCTGGGCGCGATGGAGCCGCCGGACCAGCCCACGGCCAGGCCCAGCATCACGGCGGGCGTCCGCGCGGGGGCGAACAGGGCGGCCTGCATGATCCGGTGGCGCAGGTCGTCGGTGGGCGTGGCGATCCAGGCGGCGATCAGCTCCATCAGTTCGCGGTCGCGGGCGCCGATGGCATCGGGCATGGACCGAAGCGATTCGTAGCCCCACCACACGCCCATCTGCGGCAAGGCGGCGAAGGCGGTGAAGGTCACCGCTTCTTCGGGCGTGGTCGACGCGCGCAGGCGTTGCAGGAAGTCGATGGATTCCTCGCCCTCGCGCGGGCGGTGCTGCATCAGGTCCGCCACTTGCGGGATCGCCGCATAGATCGCCCCGGCGCTTTCGTGGCGCAGGGCCCCGACCGGCGGCCGCGTCTTGTCGTCGTCGCGGTCTATGGCGCGTCTCCCCTTGGCTTCGTGCGATCCATCGGGGCTTTCATCGGCCGCACGGGCCGGGGACGCAAGCCGGGCGGCACGGCTTAGGCCGGGCCTGACGCCGCCCCGTCACACTTGGCTAGGGCAGGGTGGTGGCCTGGGGCGAGCCTTCGACGATGGTGCCGCCATGGGACGTGGTCGAGCCGAGATAGGCGATGGGTTTGCCGTCGCAGCTGCTCATGGACGAGCCCTTGATGATCTCGGCGCCGCAGGCGGTCTTGTCGCCCACGCGGGCCACG
The DNA here is from genome assembly GCA_039180995.1 of Pseudomonadota bacterium. Lineage (GTDB taxonomy): Bacteria > Pseudomonadota > Alphaproteobacteria > Rhodobacterales > Rhodobacteraceae > Jannaschia. The sequence continues at coordinate 4,072 of JBCDCW010000049.1, read as the reverse complement.
GGGCGGCCATCGACCAAGCCGGAGCCGCCGGTGATGATCATGTTCGGGCCGCAGATGGGGCAGATGTGCTTATCGCCAAGGCGTGCAACGGGAAGCATCGCGCTCTCCTCTTCGGCAAGGTCGCGCCATGATGATCCGTGTTGGCCACGTTTCGCAAGCCCTTGTCGTCCGGGGGGTTCACGGCGCTGGGCGGGCGGGCTAGCGTGGCGCCGGGACGCGGTCGCGCGGAGTTTGAGTGATGAATGCCATTTTTAAGCAGGCCACCCGCCTGGGACGTCTTCACACGGCCTTGGGCGAAGACGCCCTGGTGCTTTTGCGCTTCGATGGCACGGATCACGTGAACGGGCTGTTCGAGTACCGCATCGAGGCGTTGTCGACCGAGCCGAATATCGACTTCGACGACTTGGTCGGCACCCACGCCACCGTCGAGATCGAGACCCGCAACCATGGCCAGCGGCGCTTCGATGGGGTCGTCACCCAGGCCCGCTGGGCCGGCGTGGGCGAGAACGGGAACCGCTACGACATCGTGCTGCGGCCCTGGATCTGGCTGGCGGGGCTGCGGCGGAATCAGCGGATCTTCCACCGCAAGAGCGTGGTCGAGATCGTCGAGGAATTGTTGGAGGATTACGCTGATCTGGGCGAGCCGCATCTGGAGAACCGCCTGACCGAGGGCTATCCGGAATTGGAATACACCGTCCAATACCGCGAATCCGACTTGGCCTTCGCGCTGCGGCTGCTGGAACGCTTCGGCATCAGCTATCATTTCGAGCATGGCATGGGCACCCATGCCATGGTGCTGACCGACAACGTGGACAGCCACGAAGCGCTGCCGGGCGCGACACGGGACTACAAGCCCGTCGACGCGGACCACCAGGCCGACGAGGAGCATTTTTGGAGTTGGTTCCCCGAGCGGAACATCACCACCGGGGCGATGCGGCTGAAGGATTACAATTTCAAGACACCCAGCGCCGCCATGGAAAGCGACGATATCGGCGACGCGGCCTATGCCCAGGGCCAGATCGAAAGCTACGATTATCCGGGCGATTACCTGAACCTGGGCCAAGGCAACGGCGTGGCCCGGCTGCGCATGTTGCAGGAACGCGGGCAAGACCGGCGGCACCGGGCCATCGGCAATTGCCCGTCGCTGGTGTCGGGGCTGACGGTCGGGTTGACCGGCGATCAGGTGCCGGGCGTGAAAGACGAGGCCTATCTGTGCCTGCGGGCGACCCATTCCTATATCTCTGACGCCTATGGGACGGGCGATGCGAAGTCGGACCGGCACGCCTTTTCGGGCGAATACGTTCTGATGCCGGTCACCGCGCCGCTGGCGCCCGACCGCAAGACACCGCTGCCCATTGTGCAGGGCCCGCAGACGGCGGTGGTCGTCGGCAAGGGCGAGATTGATTGCGACGAATACGGCCGGATCTTGGTGCATTTCCATTGGGACCTGGAGAAGGCCTATTCGATGCGCTGCCGGGTCAGCCAGAACTGGGCGTCCAAGGGCTGGGGCGGGATGGTGATTCCGCGGATCGGCATGGAGGTGGTGGTCGAGTTCCTGGAAGGCGATCCGGACAAGCCATTGGTCACCGGCTGCGTCTATAACGGTCGGAACGATCCGCCCTATCCGCTGCCGGCTGCCAAGACCAAGAGCGTGTTCAAGACCGACACCCATCAGGGGGCGGGCTTCAACGAGTTGACCTTCGAGGACGAGAAAGATCAGGAATTGATCTTCATGCATGGCCAAAAGGACCAGCAGATCGACATTCTGAACGATCGCGGCAAGAGCATCGGCCGGGACCAGTCGGAGACCGTGGGCCGCGACAAGACGATCTCGGTCGGGCGTGACCATACGGAGAGCATCGGCCAGGATGCGCGCCATACCGTGGGGCGCGACGTGATCTATGAGGTCGGACAGAACCAGCAGGAAAGGTACGGCAAGGACCATGTCCATGTGGTGGGCAATATCCACAAACAGGACATCTATGCCGACCACCTGATCCAGACCGGTCGCAACCGGGAGGAGACGGTGCTGGGCCGGGCGGTGTTGAACGTGACCGAGGCGATCACCAACAACACCAAACTGCATACGCTGATGGCCTATCGAAAGATGGTCGTGAAGGGGCCGGGTGGGAAGATCACCATCGACGCCTCGGGCATCACGCTGGAGGCCGCGACGATCTGGCTGAAGGGGAATGTCAGAATGGGCGGCGGTGGATCGGCCCAGGTGCCGACCCTTCAAGGGGCGGCGAACGAGGCCCTTCCCTTGGTCGAGGAATGCGTCAAGCAAAAAGGTGACGAGACCTAGGGCCGCGCCCGTCTTGGTCAGCTTTGGCTGTCGGTGACCTTAGGGTTAATGTCATTGGCGCAACAGAAATGTGGCGTAAATGGATTCGAGTCGGGGGTGCCATTGCCATCAGCGGAACTTTGCCCACCCATGGGATTCGACTCTTTCTGCCACGAGTAATCCATGTCCCGTTTTCGTTCCGCGCCGACCCGTCCGCAATTGCTCCGTGCCACATCTCTGGCATTGTTGTTGGGCGTTACCCCGCATCTCGCGACTGCGCAGACGGTCTGGACCGGGGGCGGCGATATCACGAACGTCTTCGATGACGGGAATTGGACCCTCAGCTCACCAGGTAGCCTTGGCGACCCGATGCGGCCCGATCCGCCGCTTGCGGCGATCACGGAGGGAGCGGGTGGCAGCAACCCGGTGATCGACGCGGGCGAGCAACTCGAAGCGTTGAGCTTTACGATCCGCGACGGCGCCACGACCGACGGGCAGCTGGATCTGAACGGCTTCATGGTGTCGGGCCAGACGAATGTTGGCATCGGCGGGGTGCTGAATATCGGACAGACGGGCGAATTGGACGGGCCGCTGAATGTTCTTGCGGCCGGGCAGGCCACCATCGAGGGCGAGATCACCGGCGCCGCGACCAATGCCGGTAGCACGTCGCTGGTTGGCGCGACGGGCAATTCGTCCCGTGTCTTGGGCGTGCTGCGGAACGAGGCCGGTGGCCAGATGACCGTGGTCGGACCGGTTTCGGCCGATGGGGGCGTCGTGAATACGGGCGAGGACCCGGTCGATTCGTCGATTCCCTCGACGCTCACGGTGGCGGCCGCGGATACGGTGGCTGGGACACCGGCGGGCGTTTTGACGACGACGACCATCGCGACCAATGGGGGCGCGCGGACCGTGATCGCGGGAACGGCGACCGCGAGCGGTGCGGTCACCGTGGCCGGTGCTGGCGGGGTCAGCGGCCGGGCGACGGCCCTGGAGGTGACGGGCGACTTGTCGGCGGGGTCGCTGGCCGTAACGAACGGCGCGACGGCCTCGGTCGACGGCACGCTGACCTCCGACGTGACCGTTTCGACGACCGGGACATTGACGTTGAGCGGTGACGTCGCAGCCGATGCTGGGGCTGGGATCGGCGGAACGATCATCAACGAAGGGATAGTCAGCGCTGGAAACACCGCGGCCGATCCAGCCCAGGTGGCAGGCTTGATGACCAACCAGACCGGCGGCGACCTGACGGTGCGCGGCGTGCTGGCGGCCGATGGCGGCGTGACCACGACGGGCGCTGGGTCGTCGGTGGTTGTGGCGGCGGCCGATGCGGGCGCCGGCACGGCGGCCGGCGTTTTGCAGACCACCACCCTGACCAATCAGACTGGCGGATCCTTGCAGGTTCAGGACGGCGCCAGTCTGAGCGGGACGGTGATGAATACCGGGGTGGGCGCGACCGTCACGGTGGCGTCGGGCGGGACGCTGACCGGCAATCTAACGACTGACGGCGGCGCGACATTCGATCTGGATGGGACTGTCGATGGCGACGTGACCAACGCCTCGACCGGCCCGGGGCCGATCACCAGCAGCGCGGCCGGGACGGTCACCGGTGCGCTGCGGACGGAAGCCAACGCGACGACCTTCGTCACCGGAGATCTGGCTGCGGGAAGCGTGGTGGTGACAGGGGCGGTGGGGGGGCTGCCGCCATCGCTTCTGTCGCTTTCGAGCGGGGTCACGCTGAACAGCGCCACCGTCTCGGTCGAGGCGGGCGGGGCCGTCACGGTCGACGAT
>JBCDCW010000048.1:0-17651 GCA_039180995.1 Pseudomonadota bacterium | reverse complement strand
GCCTTCGCCGAAATCATCGTCACCGAATGCGAGACCGTGAATCAGTTCACCGGCTCCAAAACCGAGCCGCCCCAATTCACCCGAGGCTATGGCCTGACGCTGGGCGCGTGCGAACGCAAAGCCATCTCGATGTCCCTGGTCGACCGCGCCCTGCAATGGCGCGAATTGGGCGAAGACTTCATCGGCGCACCGGCCCAAGACGAGGAATTCGTCCTCAGCCATTCCGACAATATCCAGGCCACCGGCTTCCTGGAACACATCAAACTGCCCCATTACGTCGACTTCCAAGCCGAACTCGAACTCATCCGCCGCCTCCGCCGCGAGGCGCTGACCATCGCCGAGGCCGCCGAATGACGCCCCCCCTCACCCAACCCTCTCTCCCAAGGGGGGAAGAACTTCTTCCCGCGAGCGGCCGTGGGCGCTCTCCTATTCCGAGGATCGTTCCCGTTGGGCGGCCCCTCGCCCCCGGGGGGAGAGGGGTTGGGGTCAGGGGCGCTTGCGGTGACCGTCTGTTCACCTCCATCTGCAATGGTCGCGGGCATGTCCCGTCGCAACGATACCGTCTCAAGGGCGCGCACCCTGCGCCGTTTGATGCTCGCGCCCGACATGGCGCTATGGCAGATGTTGCGCAACCGTCGCCTGGACGGTTGGAAGTTCCGTCGCCGGGCGCCGCTGGACGGAAAGATCGTGGATTTCCTCTACCCCGAGGCCGCGCTGGTGGTCGAGATCTTGGGGGCCGGCCAACACCGGACGCGGCTTGCCAACCGGGACGACGCCTTGATCACAGCTGGCTATGGTATTGTCCGAGTGACGGGCCATGCAATCCTGACCGGCCCCGCAGACGTGCGCTCCCAAATCTCCAACGTTCTGCGCGACCGGCGGGAGATACCTGGTGGACAAATGTCGGCCTGAGCGCCGGTTTCGACGCGTCCAAGCAGACGATCAAACTCCTGACCACCGCAAGGCAATGCCCGGCACCGGGCGATCCCTCGCGCCTCTCCACCACGCGGCCCCCCGCTCCGGCGGAGCCCGCCCCATGACCCTCTCCGCCGTCATCTTCGACATCGGTGGCGTCCTGGTCGACTGGCAGCCCCACCTGGCCTGGGCCGATGAACTGTCTGAGCCCGACACCCGTACCTTCATGGCCCGCATCGACTTCCCCGCCCTGAACCTGCGCGCCGATGGCGGCGAGACCTTCGCCGCGCTGGCCGCCGCCCTGCCCGACCCCGACGACGCACGCCGCCTGGCCGCCTATCCGTCGCTCTACGCCCGGACCGTCCAGAATGCCGTCCCCGGCACCTGGGCCGTGCTCGACGCGCTGCATGCAAAAGGCGTCCCCACCCATGCCATCACCAACTGGTCCGCCGAGACCTGGCCCGAAGGCGTCAAGGCACATCCCCGTCTCGCCCAGGTCTTCGGCACCCTGATCGTCTCGGGCCGCGAACACCTGCTGAAGCCCGATCCCGCCATCTTCCACCTGCTCTGCACCCGCGCCGACGTGGCGCCCGAGACCTGCGTCTTCATCGATGACGGCCTTCACAACGTGGACGGCGCCCGCGCCGTCGGCATGGACGCCATCCATTTCACCGGTGCCGACGCGCTGCGTGCCGCGTTGACCGAGAGGGGCCTGCTATGAGCGGCTACAACTTCGCCTATCTCGACGAGCCCACCAAGAAGATGATCCGCCGCGCGATCCTGAAGGGCCTCGCCGTGCCCGGCTACCAGGTTCCCTTCGCCAGCCGCGAAATGCCCATGCCCTATGGTTGGGGCACCGGCGGCGTGCAGGTGACCGCCGCCTGCTTGACCCCGGGCGACACACTGAAAGTCATCGACCAAGGCGCCGATGACACCACCAATGCCGTCTCGATCCGGTCGTTCTTCGCCAAGGTCGCGGGCGTCCAGACCACGACCCGCACCGCCCAGGCGTCGATCATCCAAACCCGCCACCGCGTCCCGGAAACGCCCCTGCGGGACGACCAAATCCTGGTCTACCAGGTCCCCATCCCAGAGCCCCTGCGCTTCCTGGAACCGCGCGAGCCCGAGACCCGCCGCATGCATGCCTTGGAAGAATACGGGCTCATGCATGTCAAACTCTACGAAGACATCGCACGCCACGGCGCCATCGCCACGTCCTACGCCTATCCGGCGCTGGTCAACGAGCGCCATGTCTTCGACCCGTCTCCGATCCCGCGCTTCGACAATCCCAAACTCGAAAGCCCCGCCATCCAGCTCTTCGGGGCGGGCCGCGAACAACGCATCTACGCCCTCCCGCCGCACACGAAGGTCGTCAGCCTGGACTTCGACGACCACCCATTCGAGCCCTCCAAAGCCCCCGGCACGTGCGCCCTTTGCGGCGCGGCCGACACCTACCTGGACGAGATCGTCGCCGACGACGCGGGCACACGGCGGTTCCAATGCTCTGACACCGACTACTGCGCGGAGCGGCGGGCATGACCATAAACCAACTTCGCATCTACGAGATCCCGCCCGGCAATCGCGGCCCATTCCTCGACCGGTTCCGCGATCATGCAGCCCGGCTCATGGCCGACCACGGCTTCCGCATCTGCGCCATGTGGACGTCGGACCCCGACGGACGCGTGCGCTTCGTCTACCTGCTGTCTTGGACGGATGAGGCCGAGATGCGCGCGGCTTGGGAAGCTTTCATGGCCGACCCGGACTGGGCGCGCATAAAGGCCGAGACCTCTGCGATCCACGGCGACTTCGTCCTTGGCATCGAAGACATCCCCCTGATCCCGGTCCCCTTCTCTGCCGCCATCGAGCCTGCACCATGACCGTGCATGACCCCGCCTTGGACGCCCCACTCCTCTCTGTCCGCAACCTCTCGAAATTCTACGGCCCCCGCATCGGCTGCGCCGATATCGACCTGGATCTCTGGCCGGGCGAGGTCCTGGGCATCGTCGGCGAAAGCGGCTCGGGCAAATCCACGCTGCTGTCCTGCCTCGCGGGTCACCTGGAGACCGACACCGGCACCGTCCACTACGACGGCATTGATGTCCTGACCCTGCCGGAACCGGCCCGCCGCCGTCTGGCGCGCACCGAATGGGCCTTCGTCCACCAACATGCCCGCGACGGGCTGCGCATGAATGTCAGCGCAGGCGGCAATGTGGGCGAGCGGCTGATGGCGGGCGGCGCGCGCCATTATGGGAACATCCGGCAAACGGCCGAGGATTGGCTCGCCCGCGTCGAAATCGACCCAGGCCGCATCGACGACAGGCCCTCGCAATTCTCGGGCGGAATGCAGCAGCGGTTGCAGATCGCACGCGGCCTGGTAACCGGCCCGAAGCTCGTCCTCATGGACGAGCCGACGGGCGGCCTGGATGTCAGCGTTCAGGCCCGCCTTCTGGACCTGCTGCGCGGCCTGGTTCGGCGCATGGGCCTCTCGGCCATCGTGGTGACCCACGATATCGGTGTCGTCCGCCTGCTGGCCGACCGGCTGATCGTCATGAAGGATGGATATGTGGTGGAGACCGGCCTAACCGACCGGGTGCTGGACGACCCGCAGCATGCCTATACCCAATTGCTCGTTTCTTCGGTGCTGCCCACATGACCCGCGCCCGCCTCGCCGCCATCGACCATTTCTCAGGCCTTTCGGCCAACCAACTGAACCGCCTTTTGGACGGCTCCGACTTGGTCGATTACGAAGCCAGCGCCCCCATCCTCGACCCCACCAAAGCCCCCGGCGGCTATGCCTTCCTGGTCGCGGGCCGCTGGTGGATGCGCCGCACCATCCAAGGCACCATGCCCCACGATTGGGTCGATGATCGCCCCGGCAATTGGCACGGCGGCATCCCGCTGATCGACGCCGTCGCCCCGCCAGAGGTCCGGGCCGAAGACGCCTGCACCGTCCTGCATGTCCCCCGCGATCTGCTCAACCAACTCGCCGCCCAGAACCGCCACCTGGGCGCCGCCATGCTGCGCGGGGTGCGGGGCGGCGCGGCCATGCTGCACGCCCACGCCACCGGAGAGACATCATGATCGAGGTCCGCGCCCTGTCCAAGGACTTCACGCTGCACAACCAGGGCGGTGTCGCCATCCCCGTCCTGCGCGACGCCGCCCTGGCGGTCGCGCCCGGCGAATGCGTCGCCCTGACCGGCGCGTCCGGTGCGGGCAAGTCCACGCTCCTGCGCCTGCTCCAAGGCAATTACGCCCCCGGCGGCGGGTCGCTCATCGTGGCGGGTCTGGATTTGGCCGCCGCATCGGCGCGCCAAGTATCTGAGATTCGCCGTGCAACCCTCGGATATGTATCGCAATTCCTCCGCGTCGTGCCCCGCGTCCCCGCCATGGACGTCATCGCGGAACCGTTGGTGGCGCTGGGCGAGGATGAGACACATGCCCGCGACCGCGCCGCCACGCTGCTCACCCGGCTGAACCTGCCCGAAAACCTGTGGCCGCTGTCGCCCACCACCTTCTCGGGCGGCGAACAGCAGCGCGTGAACATCGCGCGCGGCTTCATCCATCCCTATCCCGTTCTGCTGCTGGACGAACCCACCGCCTCGCTCGACCCCGTGAACCGCGCCGTCGTCCTGGATCTCATCACCGAAGCCAAGGCCCGCGGCGCCGCCATCGTCGGCATCTTCCACGACGCCCCCGCCCGCGCCGCCGTCGCCGACCGAGATGTGGACGTGTCCGCCTTCGCGCCATGATCGGTCCGCGCTTGGCCGCCATCGTCGGCCCGTCCGGCGTCGGAAAGGACAGTCTGATCGCGGGGCTGGCCGCCGCCGATGCGCGTCTGCGCCCGCTGCGGCGCGTCATCACCCGGCCCGCCGACGATACCGAACCCTTCGTTAGCGCATCGAACGCGCAGTTCGACGCGCAATTGGCCGAAGGGGCGTTCTTGCTCCACTGGGGCGCCCACGGCCTGCGCTACGGCGTGCCACGGGCGGAACTGGTGGCCCTCGCGCCGGATCAAACCGGCTTGGTCAACCTGTCCCGCAGCGTGCTGGGGCAAGCGGCGGCATCGGTGCCGTCCCTTTTGGTTCTGTCGGTCACCGCCCCGCCCCACGTCCTGGCCCGCCGCCTGGCCGGGCGCGGGCGCGAGACCGGACAGCAGATCGCCGCTCGCCTGGACCGACCACGTCCGGCGCCGCCGCCGGGCGTGGTCGTCGTGCCCATCGACAACGGTGGGTCGCTGGATCAGGCCGTCGGGTCGGCGCTGGCCGCCCTGGCGGAGCGGGTGCCATGATCCCCACCCAGCGGCAGATCCGCGATCAAGTGGAAGCGCCCATCCGCCGCTTCGCCGACCAGCGACAGTGTGTCCAAGACATGGGGACCCGTCAGCGGGGCGAACGCGTCACGCGCGCGGGCCTCGGTGGCGTCCGCCGGATCGGGTCCGGTCAAGGTCAAATGCATCCGAAATTCTTCCAAAACATAGGGATAGCCCCAGGCTGCCAACAACGCCTCCTGCGTGTCGCTCAGCCCATTGGCCCGGCGCCGGGCCAGTTCCTCGGGCGGTGCCGGGGCGCGGAAGCGGTCCAGGCCGGCGACCACGATCCCCGCCAGACTGGCCGGGTTCCGGTCGGGCGTCAGCGCCAGGAACCGGCCCAGCCGCGTGACCGCCAGCGCCCCCAATTCCGCCGGAGCCAGCCCGGCCGCCAGGCCCCGCGACGCCGCTGTCACACCGGCCTCGTCCATCCCGTCAGCCAACCGAAAGGGTGGCTTGATCGTGGCATGAAACCCGTATTTACGAGGGCGCTCCGTGTCCGGGGCCGCGCCGCTGGCGTCCCGGCCCGCCCGCACATCCCAGCCCAGCCAATCGGCCCCGACCCGGCCCAACGACCCGCCAGGCAGCCAGTAGATCGCATATCGCTTCCAACCCATCCGCCCGTCCTCTCTCGGAGCCGCACGCCATGACCGACACCGTCTTCACCAACGCCCGCATCGTGCTTGAAGACGAGGTGATCCACGGCTCGCTCGCCATCACCGACGGGTGTATCGAGGCCATTGACCAGGGGTCAACGCGCCTTCGCAGCAACACCGTCGATTGCGACGGCGACCTGCTAACGCCCGGCCTGATCGAGCTGCATACCGACAATTTGGAACGCCATCTACAACCCCGTCCCGGCGTGGACTGGCCCCATGATGCCGCCATCCTGGCCCATGACCGGGAGCTGGCCTCCTGCGGGATCACGACCGTCTTCGACGCATTGCGGGTGGGGTCGATCGAGTCGCCCACCGGCATGGGATACAAACCCTATGCCCGCGCGCTGGCCAGCGAGATCATGGCCGTCCACGGGCGCGGCCATCTGAAAGTCAGCCACCATTTGCACCTGCGGGCCGAGATCTGCTCGCAGACATTGAAGGCGGAACTGGACGAATTCGGCCCCGACGACCGCGTCGGCCTGGTCAGCCTCATGGATCACACGCCCGGCCAGCGGCAGTTTACCGACGTCTCCAAATTCGCGGCCTATGTTCAAGGCAAGTATGGCCTGCCCGATGAAAAATTCGACGCCTATTGCGCAGAGCTGTCGGATATCCAGGATCGGCTTGGGGCCGATCACGAAGCGGCAGCCGTCGATGCCGCGCGGCGGTATGGCGCGGCCCTGGCCAGCCATGATGATACCACGCCCGACCAGGTGGCCGTCAGTGCGGGTCATGACGTCACCATCGCGGAATTTCCGACGACGCTACCCGCCGCGAAGGCCAGTCGCGATGCGGGCATCGCGGTTATGATGGGGGCGCCCAACGTCATTCGCGGCGGGTCGCATTCCGGCAATGTGGCGGCCATCGACCTGGCCGCAGCGGGGCTTTTGGACATCCTGAGTTCCGACTACGTCCCCGCCGCCCTGCTGACCGCGGCCGGACGCCTGGCCGAGATGAGCGGCGACCTGGCAGGTGCCATCGCGACGATTACCGCCACCCCGGCCAGGGCCGTCGGCCTTGGGGATCGGGGCCGCATCGCTCAATCGCTGCGCGCGGATCTGGTGCGCGTGCGGCAGGTCGACAGGCTTCTGGCGCCAACCGGGGTCTGGGTGAAAGGCGCACGGGCCGCTTGACCCAAGCGCAGAGGCGCGACGGCGGCGCGGATGGCGATCAGAAAGGGGCCCGGCACGGGCCTTGCTTGCCGTGCAAACACACGATCTGGAACGAGCTGCTAGGTTCCCAGGGACGCCCGCAGGCGCAAGGCCGCGTCCGGCCGATCGGTCGTGAATACGGTCACGCCCTGGTGCAAGACCTTGGCAATCCCTCGTCCTCCAGCACGCCGAACGCCACGACCCGCAGCCCCGCGTCGCGCAGGACCGCAAGGACACGATCGTCCAAGACCTTGTGGTGGAGCGAGACGGCGCCGACACCCACGGCAGCCGCCAACATCGCCACGTGGTCGGGCGATGTCGGGCGCACGATCTGGTCCGAGACCAGCCAGATCACGTCGGACAACGCCGGCGCCCGGTCCAAGACCTGGCGCAAGGTCGGCAGGTGGAACGAGGTCAGGACCGTCCGCTCGACCAACCTTCGGGGGGCGAGCGCCTGAAAGACCTTGTCCACGATCCTGGGATAGGGGGCCAGATCGACCCCCGGTTTGTCCTCGCATCGCAAGGTCAAACCGCTGGGCGCCAAGATCTCCAGCTCTTCGTCCAGTGTCATGATCAGGCCGCCGCCCTGGAAGATATTCAGCGCCTTCAGCTCGGCCGCAGAGCGCGCCGCCAGCGGCCCGATTCTATCAGTCACCCGATCCAGCTTCGCGTCATGGAAAATGACCGGCACGCCATCGGCGCTGAGCTGTCCGTCGACCTCGATCTGCTCGACCTGGACCTGTCCGTCCCGCCCAATGCCTTGCATCTTTTCGACCCCATCACCGAACGGCGCTCCTCGGCCCTCATCCGGCCGGTCTGATATCCAGCCGGAGGTTCGCCCGGGTCACATGTCTTCCCGCCGTCCCACGTCGATTTGAAACACCGCGCCGATATCGGCCGGGCCGAGGCGTATCCGGCCCCCATGGGCCTCCAAGATGGCCGCAACGATCGCCAGCCCCATTCCGGTTCCGCCATCCGCCCGCCGCGTGGTGAAGAATGGATCAAAGATATGGCGCGCATTTCCATCTGAAACACCCATCCCGTTATCCGAGATGCGGATCGTGGCGCCCTCGTCATCCACACTGGCCGCCAACGCGACAGTGTCGGCCCCATGAACCCGCGCGTTGCCCAGCAATTCAGACAGAATCAACAACAGGCCATCGGCCGACATTGGAAACGGCACGCTCCCTCCCTGAACCCGCACGTCCAAGCCCGGAGCGGCGCCGCGCAGATCGAGACCGAGAGCGTCCAGCGTCGTTTCGCCGAAGTAACTCGCCTCGCGCGCACGGGCCATGTCGCGCAGGGCATCCAAATGGCGGTGAATTTCCTGCGCGGCGCCGCCGATCTGGTCGACCAGGCGACGGGCCTCGCCCCCCGGTGGACTGGTGTCGCCCAGCAGTTCGGCAGCCGCCGCAATAGCGCTGGCCGGGCTCTTCAATTGGTGCGTCACATGGTCGGAATAACTGCGGATCGTGGCCTCGCGCGTTTGCAGGGTGTCGGCCATGTCGATCACGGCCTCGGCCATTCGATGCAGTTCGCGCGTGCCGTAATGGGCCGGGGGCGGGACTGGCCCCGCCCCCGGCTGCCGTACCGACTGGGCATAGGACGCCAGGGCCCGGATTGGGCGCAGCAGCAGCCGAACCAACAGAAGACCTAGCACGAGTGTCGCGATACCGATCGTCGCGGCGATCGGGGCGGCCGCCGTTCTGAAGCCGATTTCAGGTCCGAGGTTGCGCAGTAAAACAAGACCGATCAGCGACAGAGCCAGCGTCAGGGCAAGCGCACCGCCAAGGACGAAAGCCAGCGATGGTCGCCATTTTCGCCCCCCGAGGGGGTCGGGACGAGGGTGAGTCACGGCGCGCCGCCGCGCAACCGGACGCCAACACCGTGAACGGTCTCGATGGCATCGGGGCAACCCGCCGCCGCCAATTTCTGACGGATGTTCCGCAGATGACTATCCAAGGTCCGGTCGGACACTTGCGATCGGCTGCCCCAGATCGCCTCGACAATCTGCCGTTTGCCCTGGATCGTGTCGCGTTGGCGCAGCAGCCGCTCCAGGATTGTGAACTCGGTCGTCGTCAGCGAGACCTCTGCGGATCCGACCCGGCAAAGATGCGCGGCCGGGTCGAGGCATAGGTCGCCACTTTGCAGGGTTTCCCGCCGGGGCCCATGGGCCGTTCGCTTCAAAATGGCGCGGATCCGCGCGACGAGTTCGCGCGGGCTGAACGGCTTGGTGACGTAATCGTCTGCCCCCAGTTCCAGACCCAGGATCCGGTCGATCTCGTCATCGTGGGCCGTCAGGAATAAGATCGGCACATCTCGATGGGCACGGACTGTTCGACAAACATCGAACCCATCCATCTCTGGCAGGCCCACGTCGAGAACGATCAGGTCGGGGCGTTCGCGTAAGGCGTGGGTCACGGCCATTCGGCCATCGGCTGCGGTGATGGTCGTGAACCCGCCGCGCGCCAGCGCGACGGTCACGATCTCACGCAGGCGGGGGTCGTCATCGACCACCAATATCTTCATCTGCCCGCTCCGCCGTCGCATTCGCTTGCATTGTGACGGCGGCGCGCCAGCGGCGAAAGCTCCAATCCCGCCACCCGTCAATCGGGTGAAAATCGTTGCCGCAATTGGGGGGCAGGACAGACCCGGCTCGGGCGAACGCCTTCGATTGGCGGATCAGCGGCACGACCACGTCAGGCAGGTCGCAGAGGTAGGCCCAGTCGATCTGCTGCGGCGGCATCCGCACATTCCGCTCAGCGATGATATGCGCGAAATTCACGAAGGCCGCCACATAGAGAACCGCCAGCCCGAGCAAGGCCGACCGGACAAGCAGCCAGGCATTGGGCCTTCGTCGCCAAATCTGCCACGCGGTGAGGCAGAGACCCACGCCCACAACGATGATCCAGATGATCACATAGAGCCGCAGATAGGTCAGCCCGAACGCTTCGATGTAAAGATCCAGTCGGCGCGCGCTGGAAAGACAGAGCGCAACGTTCTGCGCCAGCCAGACAAACACGAGTGGCCGCAGCAAACGGTTCTCGTCCAAAAAAGGTCGCGCGGCCAGCGCGAACGCCCCGGCCAAAAGCGCCGTCAGCAGAAGGGGATAGGCACCGCGATGGGCATATTCCGCATAGCTCATTCCCGGGGGCAAACCGGTGCCGCCCCAAAGCAGCGCGGCATCCATGCCAGTCTGCACGGCCAAGACGAGGTTGAACAGCACGAGCGCCCGCAGAACCGATCCCGTATTGAGCCCCATGGGCAGCCGGATGTCCGCCGCCCGGTCCAGCCGCGGCAGGCTCAGATTGGCGAGCTGTGCCCCCACCATCGGCCACAGGCCCATGGCGACGCCAATCCAGAACAGGGTGCGGCGGACTGTCTCGACCCAATCCACTTCGACATCGAGGACCCCTGCCAGCCAATCGGCGAGGATCGGGTTCGCATCCGTCAGCAGCGTCAGCAGGACCAGCGTGCCGCCGATCGGCAAAGCCCAGGCGCGCAGAATTGCCTTGCCGTCCGGGCGCCCGGGCCCGCCGGTCAATTCGATGCTGCCGATCATCCGCCGCAGATCTCGCAAGCCCGCGGATGGAATCGCCAACACCATCGCCATGGCCTGACCGACGATCTCCCGCACGCGCCCGGACCTGCGCAGACGAAGCCAGGCGATCCCCGTCAGCGGGCCGATGACCAGCAGTGCGACCGATAAAGGTTGGACATAATGCAAAACCGGCAAAACGCCGAGCACGGTGATCGCGGCCGGGCCAGGAACGTCGCGCCAGGGTCGGCCGATGGCCGCAGCCGCAAAGACCGCCAGCGCAAAAACCGCCAACGAAAGGCCGACAGCTTGGCCCCAAAACAAGAAATCGGCCAGGGCGACCAGCGCCATAACGGCGATCACGGCCCTGATCTGTACCGGAGGCCCATCCAACTTGCCGCTCAGCGTGCCGACATCTCCCATCGGCGGTTCGGCAGGCGCCGCCTCTGCGGCCCGCGGTCGTCCACGCTTGCCGTTGTTGATCTCTGGTATTGTCGTCATGTCACGCTCCGAAGGCCCATTCGGCCTCGGATATGACGCTCGCTTGCGCAGTCGGATCGCAGGGATCGTGCAGGTTTTGTGCAGAACGAGTCTCTACGCCACCAATAATCGCGCAAGCGCGTCGATCTCCGACGGCTGAAGCTCATGGCCTCCGCCATGGATCTCCGTCGTCACATGCGCGCCCTGCGCGCCGATCCAGTCTATCAGTTGGGCGGTGGTGCCCCACGGCGCGATCGGATCGCGCTGCCCGGCCGTCACCAAGACCCGCCGCCCTGCCAATCGCGGCTCGGGGGCCAGGTCCCACGGGATCAGCGGATGCAGCAACCCGACGCGATCAAACAGATCTGGCCGCGCCATCATCACCGCAGCCAGAATGTTGGCGCCGTTTGAATAGCCGAACCCATAGACCGCCCGATCCGGCTGCGCGGTCTTATGAGCTTCGACATACGCGGCCATCGCCCGGGTTCGCCGGGCCAGATCTTCCATATCGTAAACACCTTCCGCCGTGCGGCGGAAAAACCGAGCGGCGCCGAATTCCGAAACGTCGCCGCGGGGCGCGACGATCCCGGCCCCCGGCACCAATGTCTGGGCCAACGCGAAAAACTGCTGTTCATCCCCGCCGGTGCCATGGAAGGCAAAGACCAATGGCTTGCCAGGGTCGGGGGCCGTGACCAGCCCCCGATAGCTCGAAATCGCCATGGATCCCGCCCCTACGCCGCAATGATGGGCAAATGCGCTTCGATCTTGTCGCGCATCGGCTCGTACCGTGTGGGCAGTTTCAGGGCTTCCCCCAGATGGGCCGTGTCCTCGTCCCGGTCGAAACCCGGCTCGTTCGTGGCAATCTCGAACAGCACGCCGCCTGGCGTTCGGAAATAGATCGCCCAGAAGTAATCCCGGTCGATCACGGGCGTGACCTGATAGCCGGTATCCATCAACGCCCCGCGCACCCGCAGTTGCGCAGCTCTGTCTTCGACCGCAAAAGCAATATGATGCACCGATCCCGCCCCCTGCGTTGCGGTCGCGGCGCCCGGGGCGCGCTCCAGGTCGATCACATCCGCCGCGTTGCCGCCGTCGATCACATACCGGGTCAGGTCGCCCTCGGTCTCGGCTTTCTGGTAACCCATGAATTCCAGCAACTCGCCCGCTGCCTCGACCTCGCGCAGCCGCAGCCGGGCGCCGCGGAACCCCAAGATGCCCGCCGCTTCCGGGACAGCCTTGCCCAACCAGGGCGCGCGCCCGGCCGGTTCGCTTTCCACCAAAGCGAAGCTATCCCCGTCGGGGCCGTCGAAGGTCAGGCGGGCCTCCCCGAAATCGGTCCCCCGCCCCAGCCCCGACACATGGTTCTGCGCCAGATTCTCGCTCCAGAAATCGAGGCTTCCTTCAGGTACGGCAAACGTGGTCAGCCCGACCTCGCCTGCCCCTCGCCGCCCCTGGGGCATGGCACCGAACGGGAAATATGTCATCACCGACCCCGGCGTTCCGATCTCGTCGCCATAATAGAGGTGATACACATCGGGTGCATCGAAGTTGACAGTCTTCTTCACGCGGCGCAGCCCCAGCGTGTTCGTGAAGAAGGCGTTGTTCCGATTGGCGTCGCCCGCCATGGACGTGACGTGGTGCAGGCCCTTGATGTCCGTGATCATCTTCCGGTTCCCCGTTGCTCGGCATTGGTTGGCAAGCAGATAGGCGGTCGGACAATTCACTGGAATAGATATGGTTCGTCATCCATTATTGCCAAAATCGCAATTATCAGGCGCCATGGAAGATCTCAAACCGATCCGCGTCTTCTTGGAAGTGGCCCAGCAACTCAGCTTCTCTGGCGCCGCCCGCGTCTTGCATATGAACCCTGCTTCAGTGACGCGCATCGTGGCGGCGCTGGAAGGGGATTTGGGGCAGCAGCTTCTGCTTAGGACGACGCGGAAGGTTTCGCTCACCAGCGCCGGGGCGATGGTCGCCGCACGCTACAAACCCCTTGTGGCCGAAATCGACCGCGCCGCCACGGACATCGCTGCGGCCAACAGGCCCGATCGCGGGCGCCTCCGGATCAACGCACCCCTGTCGATGGGGGTTCGGCTGATGCCCCAACTGATCGAAAGCTTTCGGCTCGCCTATCCGCAAATTTCGGTCGATATCCACCTTACCGACGCCTTAATCGACATCATCGAGGAAGACTGCGACCTGGCCGTCCGCATTTCCCGGCCACCGACGGACAAGTCGACGATCTGGCGCAAACTCTGCGAAGTGCCTCGGCACGCGGTGGCGGCGCCTTCGTTCTTCGAGCATGCAGCCAAGCCTCGGTCCCCGGATGAGATCGACCGCCAATCATGCCTCTCCTACAGCGCGTCCGGCGATCCGGAGATTTGGGAGTTCCAGAACGGCGCACAGCGGCGCGTCATCAAGGCAGGCAGCCGCATCGTCTCAAACAACGGAGATTTCCTGTTCGAGACCGTCCGCGCCGCAGGAGGGATATGCGTCTTGCCGGATTTCATAATCCACGGCGCCCTGACACGCGGAGAGCTTGTCCGCCTCCTCCCCGATTGGACGCTGCCATCTCTGTGGCTAACGCTTTTCTACCCGCCCTACGGACAATTGCCGCCCTTGGTCGGAACGTTCACAGACTTCTTTGAAGCCCATATTCGCGACCTTGACGGATTGGTATTCGACTGACCCATGGTCGGCCATGCCATCGGCACCCAAGCACCGATTGTTTCCCGGCGCGGCAGGGCGATGCCCTCGGATGGCGATGCCGACAAACCGGCCGCTTCGCCCCCATGATCCGACCTCGGGCGACCCACAATCGGTCGGGCCGTCGTCGACGCGCGTGATCCAGGGGATTGCGCGCATCGCCATAAGCACCGCGCAATCGGCGTCACCCGGGTCAAGACCCGAGCGGCCCCGCACCACTTATCTAAGACGCGCCGCGCGCATCAGCGCGGGTACGCTGTCGATGATCACGCAATCGGGGCGCACGCTGTCCTTCGGGTGCCACCCGCCCGGTATATCCGTGGCGAACCAGTAGCTGGACCGGTCGTGCCGGATCAGACCCGTCAGGGTGTCAGCCACCAGCCGCGACCCCAGCGGGCCCAGGCGGCCATCGGCGCCCAACATCTCGGCTTCCTTAAGGACATAGAACCACAGCGGGGTGTCCTCGTGAAATCCACCCGCCTCGACTGCGGCGCGAGTATGCCCGGACCGCAGCTGATCCGGCGACAGAACCGGTACATGAATCTGGTGATGCTTGCCGATGGCCCTGATCAGGGCCTGCGCTGAGGGCAGGTTGAAGCGCAAACCCCGGCGCAGGGTCCGCGAGGCGATATCCCGCATCCGTCGGTGCGGCGCGGTCACGTCGACGGGGCCCAGCGGTCTGGCCGGCGCCAACCGCGTGTCGATCCGCCGCGCCGAGCGGGCTGGCCAGCGCGACGTTACGGGATGCACCAGCCGATCCCATTCCACGGGCAGATTGTCCGGCAAGCGCGGAAAGATCCCGCCTTCGCGGCAAGGCATAGGCGGCTGGCCATAGCCAGTGAATTGCGACAATAGATCGAACGGCGCCCCGCCATTGGCCTGCGGGAACGCCCGGCTCCAATCGTAGCGATCCCGCATCATGCATTGACCGAACCGAAAGGCCGCCGCAGAGAATTCCAGCGGCAGCGGCAACAGACCATCTTCACCACCGTCAAGCCGCGCCGCGAACGCGTCGTAGAGACGCGGGCCGTCTGTCGCCACTTCGTCCAGAATGTGCGCGTCGTAGATCGCGGGCAGATAAGCGTTGGCGACCAACCATTGGTAGTGCCATGTCGTCCGCTCGCGCGCCCATCGGAACCGGGTGTCCTCGTCATCTGCGACGTTGTGATGCTCGGCCTCGTCCACGATCACGTTGTGCAGGCGCAAAATCGCCAGGTGAAACTGCGCCAGCGCCAGGTTCTGATCGTTTCGCATGTCGCCAATGATGGCGCGCTGACGCCGCAGGCTGGCGCCATCGAAAAACAAGCGCCGCAAGTCCGGGCAGAGCGCGCGCAACTCGGCCTCGTTCAGGTCGCCAGGCCCGGTGCCGATAGCTTCGTCCAGGCGAAGCAGATCCCGCGCGACATCCCGCTCGTCGGACGGGACAGGAACCGGGGTCTCTCCGCTGGGAACAAGGGTCCCGGCCCGCAGCTTCGCCCGGTCGGCGGGCCAGCGCAACGCGGCCGCGAGTTTGCGGGCAAGGGGCCCCTGCTCGGGCCCGCCGCCATAAACCGAATCCAGGTTCAACGTCCCCCGACGCAGATTTCCCACGGCCCCAACGGCCTGTACCCGCTCCAAAGGCTCGATATCGGCCTCGTCGGCCTCAAGGGCGATGGGGCCCATGGCCGTCTTGGCGGCGATGTCGTGGTCGATGAACAGGCCGAAATAGGTGAAGACCGCAGGAATAGCGGATTCGCCCCGGGCGTCGTCACCGCCGATCATGGCATGGGCCAATACGTCCAGCGCCGCCGTGCGACCATCCGGCCCCACTGTCTCGGCCGCTTCGGGGACCAGATAATCGAAGCGGCCCAGTCGCGGACGCTTCGGATAGGCAGCCGCATCCGTATATCCGCAGGCCTGGAATGCGGGGATTGCCGGGCCGAAGGCCGCCAGCGGGTCCAAAAGATCGCCGGAGGCGGAGCCCGCATCGCCAGTCAGCAAAACCATCGAAAAAACCCCATCTGTCAAAAATCCCTCGTAGGCTGGCGGGCATTCATGCGGCAGGGCTACCGAAGGATCGTGAAAAGAAGGTCAACCAGACGCAAAAACTGGAGGGCCGCCCGGCGACCTTCCGGGTTCCGTGAATTCGCCGTCAAAGCGGTCCGATCCGCCGACCGAGGGGTCGCCACGCGCCGACCCTTGGCCGAAATTTAGGATATGACGACAGGGGTATTTTCATGACCGATGGCACCACCACGACCGGCAAGACACCTGCGCTCCCTCCGGCGTTTCAGGGATATCCGGAATGGGAACGGCTGACCCGTCCGGGCGAAGACATGATGCTGATGTTGTTCGTCGAACTGGTCCGCTCGGACACAATCGCCACGTTGGTCGATGCCATCGACGATGTCTTGCAACGGGCCGAAGACCACAAGATCGTGCTGCTCAACGAAGAGCAGGTCGGCCTGGAAATCGAACGCGCCGCGCTTAAGGACCGCGCTGCCAAGAGCGGCAAAACAGCTGGCTTCCCCTGGTCTGTCCATGTCTCGATCTTCGTGCCCGCCGACCTTCCGATCTCGCAATATCCGAAATGCTGGCGCATCCTGCATGTCGGCCCACGGGTGCGGCCCAGCCGCTTTCCGACACCGCATATGCCCACCGATGTGCCCGGCCGGCCCGGCGGCCGCACCGATCCGATCCTCGGACTGATCGACGATCAGATCGGGTATCTCCACAAACGCTTCCGCCGCGCGCCGACGGCAACGCGAATCGAAGCGATCTGGCTTCAAAGCTATGTCGAAGTGGGCGAAGCGACGAACGACCCGATTCGCATCGGCCAGGTCCTGCCGCGAAAGACGATCGACGCAGACCTCCGCTCGGGCACGCCCGAGTCGGAGATTTACCGCGCCCGCGATACCCCCGCCCGCACCCGGGAAGATGCCGCGCTGATGGGCCGGGGCCGCCGCTTGTCCCAAAGGATCAGCCATGGAACCCACGTGCTGGATCTGTTTGCGGGCGACGATTTCGAGGCGGCCGACGCCCAGTTGACGCATTTGCCGATCCTGGCCGCGCAACTGCCCCGCTCGGCCATCGCCGACACGTCGGGCCGCAGCCTGGAAGCCTATCTGGCCATCGCGCTGCGCTGGCTGTCGACCCGCGCGGTCACCTTGCCGAACGGCGGTCCGAGCCGTCCGCTGATCGTCAATCTGAGCCTCGGGGCGCTGGGCGGACCGGGGGACGAAACGGGCTTTCTGGCCCGTTGGTTCCAGCAGGAGGTCGAGCGATATGCACGGCTGACGGGCGGCGCCCGGATGCAGATCGTGGCGGCGCACGGCAATGCCCGGCTCGAACGATTGGTGGCGCGGCGGGACACGCCGCTATCGGTCGAATGGCGGGTTCAGCCTGACGATCGAACCGACAGCTATGTCGAACTGCGGATCCCGGCGGATCGGCGGCATGACGTGCGGCTGTCCATCACGCCGCCGCCGGGCACACTGCCCGCCTTGTCGGGCCCCTGGCCGACGCCTGGCAGTATCGCACCGCAGAAGGCCGAAGCCAAAATGGTCCACGCTCTCTTCGGCTTACAGGATGCGCCCCGCGATGACGGCACGCCCGGCGCCGCCTTGGCACTGCTGGCCCTTGGGCCGACTGCGCCGTCCGATGGCGGCGCCACCGCGCCGGCGGGCGCCTGGACCCTCTCGGTCGAAACGGCGTCCGGCGCGCCCGTTCCAGTGACCGCCAAGATCCTGCGAGACGACACACCGCCCGGCTTCGCGCTGCATGGTCGGCAATCTTCCTTCAACAGCCCCGCCAATTGGGACCCTGACCCCCAGACCGGTGGCCTCGATCTCCCGCGCGTGGGCAACCCGGTGACACGGTCGGATACCGCGGTGAATTATGCGGGTGCCGCGACCCCG
>JBCDCW010000047.1:0-17863 GCA_039180995.1 Pseudomonadota bacterium | reverse complement strand
TCTGCTGTTCGATCTGCCGCCCCTCATGGTCAGCGACGACGCGCTTGCCTTCCTGCCCCTGGCCGATTGCGCGCTGATGATCGCCGCGGCCGAGCAGAGCTCGCTGCGCCAGGTCGACAATTGCGAGAAGGAAATCGCCGCCCAGACTGCCATGCTGGGCGTCGTCCTCAACCGCTGCGCCCAACCGGGCCCAGGTTACGGCTATGGCTATGGCAGCTACTGACCGGCGGTGACGGCTTGCCGCAGCATCCATCCCATCCGGGCCAGGCGAAGCCGGGCCAGCGTCGCCAGCGCCGGGCCACGCTCGCCCGGTTCCAGACGCCCCGAGCGCAGAATGCGAGGCGCATGGGCCAGAACCGAGACGGGCATCAGCGCCGCTCGGCCGGCCCAAGTCAGCCGGCCGCGCCCTTCGGCGCGGTGCAACGCCCACATCTCGTCGGTCAAGCGACGCCATTTCCGCTGCAACGCGGGCCAGTCGCTACGGGACGGATGACCGACACGCAGGTCGGGCGCATAAGACAGCGAAAAACCGGCCGCGACGGCCCGCTGCGACCAATCCTTGTCTTCCGACACGGCGGGACGGAATGGACCGACGGCCTGGAACACGGTTCGGGTCGTCACCATGTTTCCCGCGCCGGTGAATCCCTCCCGCTCGATATAGCGGCGGAAATCGAAGGCGAAGACGGCCTCGAACGCCTCGGCGCCGCTGCGGGGCGGGGGCGTTTCGTCGAAGACCGCCACCGCGCCGCCGATCACATCCGCCGCCCCCGCCAGTCGCAGGCCCTGCGCCACCCAATCGGCGTCCGGCACGCAATCGGCGTCGATGAACAACAGGACTTCGCCGGTCGTCCCGGCGACGCCGCGGTTACGGGCATGTGCGGCGCCTGGCCGCGGTTCGTGCAAGACGCGAAGGGCCGGAAACTCGGCCGCCAGGACGGGGCCTGGATCGGTGGGCGAGGCGTTGTCGACCACCGCGACCTCCACGCCGTCGGGCACGGTCGGCATCAGGGCCGCCAGGCAGCGGCGCAAGCGCGGCAGGTCGTCGTGATGGGGGATGACGATGCTGGCCTGCATGGAAACCCGATCCTGGAGTGCCGTCATGTCGCGGCTTGACCGGACCATGGTCGCGCCGCCAGACACCCGCAAGCCCCTTGCGGAAGCGACCATGCTGCGCCCCCTGCTCCTGACACTGTCCGGCAACGCCACCGCCTCGGCGACGATCTTCGCGCGCAACCTCCTGCTGGCCGCGATGCTGCCCGTCGGCGATTACGGCATCGCCGCCACCTTCGCCATTGCCATGGCCGCCATCGAGACCGCCTCGGCCCTGGGCGTGCAACAACAGATCGTCCAGGCCCGCGACGGCGACGACCCCAAGCTTCAAGCGGCCTTGCATGGCTTTCAGATCCTGCGCGGTCTGTTCGCGGCCACGATCCTGCTGGCGCTCTCGGGCCCGCTGGCGCGGTTCCTCGGTATCCCGGACGTCGCCTGGGCCTATGCCATTCTGGCGGCCGTTCCGCTGATCCAATCGTTCCAACATCTGGACATCCATCGATTCAGCCGCGACGAGCGGTTCCTGCCGGTCGCCCTGTCGGGCGTTCTACCGAACCTTCTGGCCCTGGCGCTGGCGGGAACGCTGGCCTGGCTGCTGGGCGATTGGCGCGCGATGCTCTGGTCGCTTCTCTTCCAAGCCATCTGCCTGGTCGCCATCACCCACGTCTTCGCCGATCGCCCCTGGCGCCTGCGGGCCGACGCCGCCACCTGGCGGCGGGTCCTCACCTTCGGGGCACCGCTTCTGGTGAACGGTCTGATCTTGTTCGTGGTTTTACAGGGTGACAAGCTGATCGTCGGCCGGGTCCTGGGAATGGAGACTTTGGGCGTCTTCGCCTTGGCCACGACCTTGACCTTGACCCCCGCCCTGGTGATCGCCGCGGCCCTGCAAACCGTGCTGCTGCCGCGGCTGTCGCGCGCCCGCGATGCGGGGTCCTTGCCGGCCGCCATCCAGCCGGCCATCGCGGCGTCCTGCGCCGCCGGGGGCTTGGCCGCGACGCTGGCGGTCCTTGCCGGCCCGGCCGTCGCGCCCTTCGTCGCCGGCACCGGATATGCCGCGCTCGCCACCCTGCTGCTGCCGCTTGGCGTGTTGCAGGCGATCCGCATGGCGAAGGCTGCCGTGACGCTGGTCGCGCTGGCCCTGGGGCAGACCAGCACGGCGATGGTCTCGAACATTCCGCGCCTGATCGCGCTGGCCATCGGCGCCTGGGCCGTCACCGATGGCGCCACGATCCAAACGCTGATCTGGATCGCATGCCTGGGCGAAGCGGCCGGCGTCCCGGTCGCGCTCTGGCGGGTGACGCGCGCCAAGGGCTGGACAGGCGGCCTGCCCGCCGCGCCGTTCATCTGGACGGCCTTGGCCGTCGCGGCCACCTTGTCCGTGCCGCTTCTGTCCGTGCCCGGCTGGATCGCTGCGGCGGTGGCCGGGACGGCGACCCTGGCATGCCTCCACCGCTCGAAATCCGTCGGCATCCCGGCCACAGGGCCGGGCGCATAGGCCGCGACACCATGGTTTTTCCTTGGCTCCAACGCTGCCAAACGGCCAAACTGCCCCCCGACGATCCCGCCAGAGGATCGCAGAGCAGAGGCGGGCAAAGACCCGCAGGACGGAGCAGGCGATGACCCCATCCCGTGCAAAGCGGCCGCTGGTCGCCCTGTTGGTCGTGGTGTTCACCCTCGGCCATGCAGTCGCTGCCGCAGCCCGCGATCGTCTGGCCGCCCCAGGCCAGGTGGCCGACATGCTTTCGACGGCCCAGCCGGGTGACGTGATCCTGTTGAGCCCCGGCGATCACGGCCGGCTGAGCCTTCAGGCCCCCCTACCACCGGACATCACCCTGCGCGCCGCCGATCCCACCGACCGTCCGGTGATCCGCAGCCTGTTGCTGCGCGGCGTGTCGGACATCACGCTTCGGGAGCTCAATCTGGACTACGACCAGGCGGCTCGGGACGAACCGCTGTACCGTCCGTTCCGATTGGTCGACGTCTCAGACATCGCGCTGCACGACCTGCGTGTCCTGGGCGACCGGATCGACGAGGAGGAAGGTCTGAACCTTCCGGTTTCAGTCGGTCTGTCCCTGGAAAACGGTCATGACATCCGCATCGAGGACAGCGTCTTCGTGGATCATTTCCGCGGTCTCGTCGTTGACGGCGCGACTTCACTTCGCATTGCCGGGAACCGCTTCCATCGCATGCGCAGCAACGGGATCAAGCTGATGTCGGTGACCGACGTGCTGGTCGACGACAACGAGCTCTCCGGTTTCAGCCCGGAAACGGGCACTCAGGATGCGCCGATCATGGTCCTTGTGGAAACCGGCCAGGGCGAAGGCCCGTCGACCGGGATCACCATTCGGGGCAACGTGCTGTCGGTGGGCGGCGGGCTCTGGACCCGCTCGATGGTGTTTCGCAACCACGCGGTACGTGACGATGCGGGCGGCCTGGGGGCCTATTTCCAAGACGTCCTGATCGAAGAGAATGTCATCCTGAACGCCCATATCGACGGCATCGTGGTCGACGAGGTCGATGGCCTGACCATTCGCCGCAACAGCATCCTGCGCGCCGCACACGCCCAGGACGATCGGAGCGATCCACCCCGCTGGACCCCAATCGTCCGGGTGGCGGAGACGTCTCGGGGTGTTCTGATCTTGGGCAACGTGGCCCACGGATTGCCCAGCCCAACCTGGCAGGACGACTGGGTCGTCGCCGGAAACCTGCTGGTCCAGGACCGGGTCCTGAGCGAACCCAATTTCTATGACGACGTCTTCCATGCGGTCACCCCCACCCGGCCGCCGCGTCTGACAGATTATGCCCCCCGACCGGGCGGCCCCTTGGACGGCCAGCCTCTGGGCGCACCGCTTTTGGCCAAGATCACGCCCGAAGCCGTGGTCGCGCCAGCGCCCCTGCGGGACGGCCCCTTGTGGCAGGCGATCTGGCTGGACCCGCAGGACGGCCGATTGAAGGCCCGAACCGGCGCGGGGCGCGATCCGCTATCCCTGGGCCTAACCGGCCCGGACATCGCGATCGGCCAAGATGCGAGCGCCATTCAGATCGGTCGCGACATGACCGCCCCGATTTACGGGGCAGAAGAGATCCGGTTGGTGCTCGGCCTGCAACCCAACGAGTCCGCCCGCAGGTCGGCGGGCGAAGTGTTGCGCATCCACGAGGCGCTTGTCGTGAACCTGTCTGATCGCGGCATCCTGGACGTCGCCCTGCAAACGGATTCGGCCAAGTGGGTTCGTGTGCGCAGCAGACGCCTGCCGCTCTCGCCCGACACTCCGGTCACGGTCGAGATCCGCTACGACGCCGATAGCGGTCTCCTCTCCATCCATGACACGGATGGAGAGGAGATCGGTCAAGGCTGGACCGAGGGCCGCTTGAAACCCGCCGAAAGCTGGGGGCTCAGCATCGGCAATCCATTCGGTGACCGGCAATCCTTCCGCGGCCGCCTGACACAGTTCGAAGTCCATGTCCGCCATCCCCGCCATCAGGCGGCGGGGTTCCGGCCGTGACCCCAAGGGCTGGCCCCGCCCTACCGCCCCTACCGGCGGTCGCCGCCCTCTACATGCTGGCGGTCGTGGTGCCGGTGACGATGATCGTGGGCCCTCTGGCGTTGACCGGCCTGCGCCTCATGCTGCTGGTCCTGATCCTGCCGCTGCTGGCCGGACTGCTCTCGGGGCGCTATGGTCGGATGTTGCCCACGGACTGGCTATTCTTGGGTCACGCCGCCTGGATCGCCGCCGCCCTGACGGTGAACAACCCGGACCGCGTGGTCCAGCAGGCCCCATCCGTGACGATCGAATTCCTCGGCAGTTACCTGCTGGCCCGCGCCACCATCCGCACGCCCGAGATGTTCCTGCGGCTCTGCCGCTGGATCATCGGGCTTGTGCTGCTCCTGATCCCGTTCGCGCTCTACGAGACCTGGACCGGCAGCCCGCCGATCATCCGCTTCATCGCCGGATTGCCCGGCGTCACATCCATCGGCATCATCGACACGGAAGGCCGCCTGGGCCTGGAGCGCGTGCAGGGCGTCTTCGCCCATCCGATCCATTTCGGCCTGTTCTGTTCGGTGGCCTTTTCCATGGCCTTCGTCGCGCTGAAAGGCATCTCCGGCTCCACCTGGCGGTGGGTTTCCGCGGGCCTGGTCGGGGCTGCGGGCTTTCTAGCCCTCTCGTCCGGCGCCCTTCTGGCGGTGGCGTTGCAATGCGGCTTGATCGCCTGGGCCGCGCTCTTTCCCAAGGCCGAATGGCGCTGGCGTCTTCTGGTCGGCCTGTTTGCCGTGGCCTGGATCACCATCGACTTGCTGTCCAATCGCGGCCCGATGCGCGTGATGATGAGCTATGCGACCTTCTCGCCCCACAACGCCTATATCCGCGGCATCATCTTCGAGTGGGGCTTCCAGAATGTCCTGCAAAGCCCGATCTTCGGCATCGGCTTGAACGACTGGTTCCGTCCGGCCTTCCTGCATGGCGACAGCGTCGACAATTTCTGGCTGCTGACGGCGATGCGCTACGGCTTTCCAGGGGTCATCCTGCTGGGTCTCGGCTGGTTCGCGATGCTCATCTCGGTCATGCGCCGCCCCTTCGATCGGGACACCGTCACGGGCCGGGTGCGCCGGGCCTACGTGTTCACCTTCATCGGGCTGACGCTGACGCTGTGCACGGTGCATATCTGGGTGAACATCTACGCCTTCGTCTTCTTCCTGCTGGGCGCGGGCGCCTGGATGATCGACCATTCCGAGGAAGCGCAGGCCGACGCGGCACCCGCCGATCCCCGCACCCGCGCGCCCCGTTTCACGCGCTTTCCCGATGGCGCCGCACCCGGACATGTCCGGGCCAAGGCATGACGGCGAAGCTTGGGGTCGTCATCGTACTGCACGGCTCGGGCGATGTGATCGGAGATTGCCTGACCACGTTGCTGGCCTCAGCCGACGTGACCTTGGATATCGCCATCGTCGACAATGCCTCGACCGATGACGGCCCGGCCATCGCCCGCGCGGCCGATCCCGGCCCCCATCGACTTCAGGTGATCGAGACCGGGCGGAACGGAGGGTATGCATCCGGCGTCAATACCGGTCTGCGCATCCTGGCCGACGAGACGGCCCTGGATCGGTTCTGGATCCTGAACCCCGATACGCTGGTGCCGCCAGAGACCGCCCATCGCTTCGCCACGTTCGGGGCGCCGTTCGGCCTGCTGGGCGGCCGGGTGGTCTATGCCGATCCGCCCGGCCTTATCCAGATCGACGGTGGTATCATCAATCGGTGGACCGGGGTCACGTCGAACCTCAACCGCGGTGCCCCGGCCGACGCGCCGCCCGCCCAACGTGCCGCCGATTTCGTCACCGGCGCCAGCCTCGTGGTTTCGCGGACCTTCCTGGATGAGGTCGGCCCCATGCCCGAGGATTACTTCCTCTATTACGAAGAAGTCGCTTGGGCCTCGCGCGGTCAGGACCATGCCATCCGCCACGATCCGCAGGCCATCGTTCGCCATCGGGCCGGAACGGCCATCGGGTCCCAAACGCAATCGCGCGGGCCGTCACCATTCTCGGCCTGGTTCCTCCACCGGGCCCGCCTCCGCTTCGTCAGGCGATACCGGCCAACCGCCTTACCGGGCGCCCTGGCCTATTCCATCGGCAAAGCGGTCCAGGCCGTCCTGCGCCGCCAGCCGCGCGTGGCCGCCGCCATATTGACCGGCAGCCTCGGCATCGCCCCTCCGCGCGAGGTCAGAGAGCATCTGGCCCCTGGCAGCTTCTAGTCGGGGGCGCCGATCCGCAGGTCCACGTCCATCAGCCCCTCGACCGAACCGACCAGATGATCGCCCGGCTGGACCGGCCCGACACCGGCGGGCGTGCCGGTCATGATCACGTCGCCCGGGCGCAGATGATACAACCGCGACAGGTCCGCCAGGATCGCCGCGCAATCGTGGATCATCTCGTCCAACGTCGCCTCCTGCCGGATTTCGTGATTGACCCGCAGCGAGATGCGCTGCCCGCCCACCGGACCGAACGCTTCGGCCGGTGTCAGCGGCCCCAGCACCGCCGACCCCTCGACATCCTTTCCCACGTCCCAAGGCCGCCGCTTATCCTTGGCCACAGCCTGCAGATCCCGGCGCGTCATGTCCAACCCGCAGCCATAACCGAAGATCGCCGCGAGCGCGTCGTCCCGCGACACGCGAAAGGCGGGTGCACCCACGGCGATCACGAACTCCATCTCATGGTGGTAATCTGCGGTCCCAGGCGGATATGGCACCTCGGCCCCCGACAGCGCGACCGAGAAGGCCGACTTGGTGAAGTAGAACGGCGCCTCGCGATCCACGTCGTTGCCCATCTCGGCAGCATGGGCGGCGTAATTGCGCCCGACGCAGAAGACCCGCGCGACTGGATATCCCCCGCCACCTTGAACGGGCAGGACCGGCAGGGCAGGCGGCTCGAAGACCGGTGTCATGGCGTCGCCACCAACGCGCGGACCTTGTCGAGCGTCGCGCTCGCGACGGCCACGCCGTTTTGCGCCGCACGTGCCTGCGCGGCCCGACGTCCGTCGCCCGGCAACCGAGCGCCCGCCTGTGCCCGGATCGCGTCCGTCAAATCGGCTATCCGCTGGCCGAAAGCATCGCCGGTCGCCCGCGGATCCACGGCCAGGAAAAATTGCCCCGTCGCGGGCGGCCCGCCCGCCGTGCCCGAAAACGGGCTGGCATCCTTGCCCAGCACCGCGCCCGTCATGGCCGCCGCCATCACCTCCACGATCAGTGAGAGACCCACGCCTTTATAGCCCCCGGCCGGCGCCATCGACCCTTTCAGGGCAACATCCGGATCGGTCGTCGGTTGTCCGTCCGGATCCAGCCCCCAACCTTCAGGAATCGGGCGTCCCTCGCGCGCGTGTTTCATGATCTCGGACTTGGCGATCACACTGGCGGATTGGTCGATCAGCAGCCCGCCCTCGGGCGTGGCCAGCGCGATCGGGTTGGTCCCCACCACTGGCGCCGCGCCACCCGACGGCGCGATGGAAGCGGGCGCGTTGGTGAACCCGATCCCCAGCAGTCCCGCCTCGGCCAGGGCCTGCACATGAACGCCCAGCACACCGCAATTATAGCTGTTCCGGATTGCCAGGGCCGCCACACCGTTGGTTCGCGCGGCCTCGACCAGCGGCCCGAACCCGGCGGCGATGGCTGGATGGGCGAAGCCGTTCCCCGCATCCACGCGGACCACACCGGGCCGGGGCGCCGTAACCGCCGGGATCGCATCTCCGACGACCTTCCCGCAGCGCACATGCTCACAATAGATCGGCACATAGGCGAGGCCGTGGGACGCGACCCCCATCGCCTCCGTCACCGCCGTCGCCCGGGCCAGGGCACGGGCATTGTCCGGCGCGGTGCCGGCCGCCGTCAGTGCATCGAAGGCCAGGGCCTCGATGGCTTCCGTGGTCAAGGTTTCCGTGGTCATGCTCCGTCCTTCAATCGTTGTCCGTTGGCCCTGCGCCGGCGCCGCCCTCCCGCCCCAGATGGGCCGGGGCATAGGTCTTCCGCGCCAGGGCGGTCAGCGCCTTCAGCGCGCCATCGGGCAGCGCGCGGGGCGGCACACGGAGCAGCTTCACCCCGCTGCGCAGGTTCCCCGGCCGGGCCCGGATCAGGCCCTCCGGCACTTCACCATCCAGCCAGACTTCGCTGGGGCCTAGAAACCCACGTCCCCCGGCCCAGGCCAGCATCAACGGCCGCTGACGCGCGATCAGGGCCAGGGCCGGCAGTAGCAGAAGCGCCCCGACCAATACGCGGACATTGACACCTTTCGGCGCGATCTCCGAAGCCCGGTCGGTCAGGGCGGCGCCCACATAGATCGGGCAATCGCCAGTCCAGGCGATCCCCTGCTGCTGGGGCGGTCGGGGGCGGGGACGCCCCAGCACATCGACCAGCGCATCGGCGCCGGCCAGCCCCCGCGCCTCCAGCCAGCGCACCGCCCGTCCGGCCTCTTCGGCCAGGCCCCAGGGCATGCCGCTTCCCCGCGCCGCCTTCCGGCAAAGCGCCTCGATTTCTCCGCCGGACAGGATCACGGCACGCCCCCCGCCCATTCTTCTGCCGAGCCCATCGCCAGGTCCTCGGGATAGGGCGCGCCCTGGAACAGGTTGATTCTGACCCAGCGGTCCGAGCGCGGGTCGAAGCGCGACGCCCCGAAAAACGACAGCTTCGCGCGTAGCATGTCGATGGGCAGCAGATCCGCGGACGCGGTGTCGCCTCGGATTTCCGCATAGGGATATCGGTCCACGATCTGGGCCCGGCGGACGGCATGTCGGTGCTCGGGATGGTCCAACAGGAACTCCGACACGCGCCCGCTCCGGCCCTCCAGATCGCGCCGCAACGCCATTGCGTCGCGCAAGGGCGCCCAAGGTTGCGCGTAAGGCGCTAGATCCGGGCCCGCCGCCCCCAACCGGGGTTCCAGCTTGTCCGCGGAAATGTACCAAATCCGCGCGGCTGGGCCTTCGGCTGACGCATAGGCGGCATCCAAGATGCCTTTCAGGCGCGCAAGATCCATCCGTCCGTTGATCGCGAAGGCGGCCTCTTCATCGGCCGACATGCCCTCGATCAGATCGTCCACCAGATCCCCATGGGGTTCCATCAGAAGCGAGAGCAACGCCTCCTGACCTTCGAACGACAAGGCCGCCTCGCCCCAGCGCCAGATCGCGTCCCAGGGCCGCGAGTCCGGCAAATCGAATCCCGCCACCTTGTCGAGATCGGCCCGTAAGTCAGCCAGCTTTCGCATCTGAACCGGATGGGCCGATCGCCAGGCCATTGCATTGTCCCGCGCCATCGCGACCGCATCGGCAAAGGCCGCGGCTACCGCAGGCGTCGCTTTCTCCTGGCTGCGAACCCGCGCCAGCGCCGCCTCGCGGGCTGACATCCAATTGTTCAACAGAACGGGGTGGTTCATCAGAAACGGCGCCATGCCCAGCCCGGTCGAGTTCCCGATCCCCAGGCTTCGCCTCAGATCTGGCGCCAGCCGGGCCGCCTTCGGCGAGCGATGGGCCGCCATCGCCTCGACCAGATCGGTGACGAACGTCCGGATCAACCAGACCGTCAACATCTCCGCCTGGAACGGGGCGGCCATTTCCGCTCGATCCGCAATCCCCAGCCGATCCGCCGCCCCGAACTTGCCCGATCCATAAACCGCCGTCGTCCGCATCAGATACCCGACCTCGGCCAGACGCGCCTGGTCGGGCTGCCGGCCATCCGCCAGAGCGCCGACCACATGGTCCCAAAGCCGGACCGACCGGTTGGCCCGGCTCAGCGTCAGCTCCGACGCCGTCACGCGGCCCGCTTCCTGCAAGGGAACGTTCCGATGCAGACGCGCCAGATCGTCCGGGCTCGGCACCCCATCGAACAAGGCGAAGGTCGCGTCCCAGCGCGTGGCGATCACCCGATCCGACCGCGCCTCGTCCGGCAGGTCGTGGGCGAAACAGACCAGGGAATAGGACCGCGCCGGGCCATGGGCCCCATAGACCGCGCACCCCGTCCCATCGGCCGCGATCTCGAAGACCGGCCGGTCGAAGCGCCAGGCATCACGCTTCATGCGCCGCAGCAGAACCCGCAGAAAAGACAGGCGCGTCGGATGGAACGCGCCCATTCGATTCAGTTGCATCACCAGTTCAGGCGGACGCAGCGCGATCGGACCCCGGGCGGTCATGCCGGACCGAAGGACCGGTCGAAGAACCGCAGCCAGTTTTCGCCCAGGATCCCCTCCACGTCGTCGACCGAAAAACCGACCTCCCGCAGCCCAGCGGCCAATCCCGCGAAATCCCGGTTATCGGCGAAAAAGTCCGGCATCGGCGGAAAGCCTGGCGCTTCGGCGCTGCCTTCGCCGTACTCCACGGCCTTGGTCCAGCGCCCGACGCGCATCCATTCGACCACGCTATCCGGCTGGTCCTGGCAGAGATCGGATCCGATCCCCAGATTGTCCGCACCGACCAGATCCGCCGCCATGGCCGCACCTTCGCAGAAACCGCGCAGGTTGCACGCCGACCCATCCTTCAGGTGATGCGGATAGAGCGACAGGCCCAGAAACCCGCCGCTGGCGCCCAAAGCCCGCAAGACATCGTCTGCCTTGTTGCGCCGCGCCGGATGCCAGGACGCGGGATTGGCATGGGAGATCGTGATTGGTCGGGCCGATGCCTCGATCGCCTCCAGCGTTGAGCGATCCGCCGAATGACTCATGTCGACGATCAGGCCGACGCGGTTCATTTCGGCCATCACGGCGCGTCCCATCCGCGTCAGACCGGGGTCCTCTGCCTCGTAGCAGCCCGTCGCCAGCAGCGATTGGTTGTTGTAGCTCAACTGCATGAAGCGCAGGCCCAGGGCGTGCAGCACTTCGACCAGACCGATATCGTCCTCGATCACCGACGGGGTCTGCGACCCATAGACGATGGCGGTCCGCCCCTCGGTCTTGGCCCGGCGGACATCGTCCCCCGACCCAGCCCGCATGATCAGATGGGGAAACCGCTCAAACCAGCGATTCCAGGCCTCGATCCGGGCGACCGTCTCGCGGAAGGTCTCGTGATAGGCCAGCGTGACATGAACCGCGTCCAAGCCAGCGTCGCGCATCTGGCGGAAAATCTTCTCCGACCAGTTCGCGTATTGCAG
The DNA here is from genome assembly GCA_039180995.1 of Pseudomonadota bacterium. Classification (GTDB taxonomy): domain Bacteria; phylum Pseudomonadota; class Alphaproteobacteria; order Rhodobacterales; family Rhodobacteraceae; genus Jannaschia. The sequence continues at coordinate 6,199 of JBCDCW010000047.1, read as the reverse complement.
CCCGTCGATCAGATGACCCATGCAATCCCCCCGGCCCGTACAGGACACGAGGAGACGACTTCTGACAATATCCGTCAGACTGTTTCGTCAGACTTTGGCCCAACCCCGATACCAGTCCACGAACGCCTTTACGCCGTCTTCCACCGATGTGCGCGGCAGGTCGCGCCCGAGAAGATCTCGCAACAGACTGGTCTCGGCCCAGGTCGCGGGAACGTCGCCAGGCTGGATGTCCATCAGGTTCCGCTTCGCCTTTCGCCCGATCGCGGCCTCGATCGCGTCGATGAAGCGACCCAGCTCGATCGTTTCTCCATTGCCGATATTCACCACCCGGTGGGGCGCAACAGGACTCAAAGAGTCCCGGTCCGACAGCGGCTCGGCACCCGGCGCGACCGGGATCAATCCCGCCAAGCCGTCGACCAGATCCGCGACATACGTGAAGTCGCGCCGCATTTTGCCGTGGTTGTAGACGTCAATGGGCCGCCCTTCGAGGATCGCCGACGTGAACTTGAAAAGCGCCATGTCCGGCCGACCCCAGGGTCCGTAAACGGTGAAGAACCGGAACAAGGTGATCGGGATACCATAGAGATGCGCATAGCTATGCGCCATCGATTCACCCGCCTTCTTGGTGGCGGCATAGAAGGACATCTGGGTGTCCGTCTTCATGGTCTCGCGGTACGGCATATCGGTTCCCGCGCCATAGACCGATGAAGTCGACGCCATCAAAAGATGCGCCGGGGGGTGGGCCCGCGCGGCTTCCAGCACTTCATAGGTGCCAATCAGGTTCGCCTCGACGTAATCGCGCGGCGCATCGATGGAATGGCGCACGCCGGCTTGGGCAGCCAGGTGGATTACAGCACTGGGGTGGTGGGTGGCTAACAGATCGGCAACCAGCCCGGACGTCTCGACGTGTCCAATTACCGGCATGAAATCGTCTGAGGCAAGCCGGGCATGGCGCGCCCGTTTCAGATCCGGGTCGTAATAGTCGGACAGACAATCCAAACCAACCACCCGCCAGCCATCGGCCAGCAGCCGGGCGGAGAGATGGTAGCCGATGAACCCGGCCGACCCGGTGACAAGCGCCGTTCGCATGTCAGCGTCGTGGGCGACCCGGGCCGACCTGTCAACGCACCCCGATCAGGATTCGCCCACCGCCAGCGTCCGTTCGCGCTCTTCTCGGAAACTGTGCAGCCGTCGCGCCACAGCTTGCAGCGCCGCCTCCCGGTCGCCTTCCTCGATTGCACGCCGAAGCGAGCGGATCACGTCCGCCGTCTCGATCTCGGACAGCACTTTTTCCTCGACCCGATAGATCTTGCGGTGATCGGTCGGCTCCTGGCTGCCGTCTAGGAAAAGTTCCTCGACGAGCTTCTCGCCTTTGCGCAACCCGACATAGGCGATCTCGATATCGCCCTGGGGGTTTTCGGCGTTTCGCACGGTGTAGCCCTTGGCTTCGATGGCCTTGGCGGCCAAATCCCGGATGCGAACTGGCTGTCCCATATCCAACAGATAGACTTCCCCGCCTTTGGCCATCGTTCCCGCCCGCAGGACCAAGCGAACGGCTTCCTGGATCGTCATAAAATAGCGCGTCACATCCGGGTGGGTCACCGTCACGGGGCCGCCGCGCCGGATTTGGTCATCGAAGATCGGCACGACCGATCCCGACGATCCCAGCACGTTTCCAAAGCGAACCATGGCGAAAACAGGCCCTTCGCCTTCGGGCACACGACTGGCCAGGTCTTGTACCGTCAATTCGGCCAACCGCTTGGACGCTCCCATAACGCCCTTGGGTCGCACGGCCTTGTCAGACGAGATCAGGATGAACCGCTCGACGCCCGCCCGCGCCGATTCCGAGGCCAGGACCTGCGTCCCCAAAACGTTGTTGGCCAAACCGGCCAGCGGGTTCTGTTCGACCAGACGCACATGCTTATAGGCCGCCGCATGAACGATTACTTCGACATCCTCGCGCGCCAAGACTTGCCGGACCCGTTCCGCGTCGCCGACCGATCCTAGTACCGGCACGATCTCGACCCCGGCATCCCGCGCCAGCGACGACAACTCGTTCTCGACCGTAAACAGGGCAAATTCGGACATCTCGAACAAGACCAACCGCCGCGGCCGGGTCGCGATCAACTGCCGGCACAATTCCGAGCCGATCGACCCCCCCGCGCCCGAGACCATGACCGAGCGACCGCCATAGGTATCGGTTTCCTGATCCAACGAGGTCTGCACCTCGTCCCGGCCCAGGAACATCTCGGCGGATACCATCTCCAGCTTGTCGATCAGCGCTTCCGTTCCGATCAACTGCGAGAACGAGGGAAGCGTCTGCACCTCCAGCCCCATTTTCTGTAGCCGCCGTGCCAGGCGCGCCTGCTTCGGCGGGCTGAGCGACGGGACAGCCAATAGAACCCGATGGATGCGCATCTCCCGCACGATGTCTGGGATGCGGACGGGGGGCAGAACCGGCAGGCCGTGAACTGTCATGCCCTGTAAAGCACTGTTATCGTCGACAAAGGCAATCGGCTCGATCGAATGATGCGCCCGGACAGCCTGGACCAATTGCGTGCCGGTGGTCCCGGCGCCGTAGATCAACACGCGGCAAACATTCGTGCCCCGCCTGTAGATAGCCAAAACGATCTGTAGGAGGATGATCCGGGAGATCGCGATGCACATGAACACCGCCATGCCAAACATCAACAGCATGGTCGGCGGCAGGATCACGCCAGTCATCATACCCAGAACGGCGGCACCACCTGTGATGACAACGGCTGCCGCGGCCACTCGGCCGAAAGCCGCCGCGTCGTATTCGGTCAATTGCCGGGAATGTGTGCCCAGCGAAAAGAACACAATTCCACTGAAGATGACCAGGTACGGGATCGCCACTGTCGATGCCAAGGGTCCGACCATGGTGGTCGGCGGTAAGGGTGCGACCCAGAGAGCGAACAACAAAGACAATGGAACCAGGGCGACATCTAGCCCCAGGAAGATCATGGACTTTTGACGTCGCGACAAGGATGACAGAACATCCCGAACGGCTGCCGGACCAATCAGCTTCACATCTATTTCCCCGTAGACCCACTCAATTTATCAACTATTGAGCGCTGCTTTTGTAGGCGGCTGCACATCTTTTAACAATGTCTCCGAAAGACATTAACGATAAGCTGACGCAAAGATGCCGAACACGACGACCGGTCTCGGCGTTGACCTGCCACGCCGGATCTTTATTTAGTGCGCGGGGCTTTCGGGGATGCCTCCAAGCAGGGAGAGGTTGATTTGTACGCATTTTCGAGTGTCCTGCGACCGATCCTTCTGTCGGTGTGTCTGATCGCTTTGGCCGCCTGCTCCTTGCCTCGCGGCGGCGGCATCCAGCGCGAAATACTCAGGGCCACCGACGACGCGACAGAGGACTTCGCGCTTTATCGGGTTACCAGCGCATTGTTGCCCGCCGTGTCCCAATGGCCCCTTCCCAATGAAAAGGGTCTGCAATGGATCACCACCAGCCAAGGCTCCCGAAGCCAGATCATCGCGGCAGGCGATACGGTCTCGTTGCAGATCTGGGACAGTAACGAAAATTCGCTGCTGCTGGGCGCCGGGCAACGGCAAGTCGCCCTGCCCGGTATGCGCGTGGAATCGGATGGCACGATCTTCGTCCCCTATATCGGAGATGTCCGCATCTCGGGCATGAGCCCTTCGGCCGCCCGGCGCGAGATCCAAGCGGCATTGGAACCCATCGCGGATACCGCCCAGGTTCAGCTATCGCTGGATGCGGGACGCTGGAATTCCGTCGATCTGGTCGGTGGTGTAACGGCCCCCGGCAGCTACCCGCTCCCCGACCGGGATTACACCGTGCTGTCGCTGATCTCGGCCGGCGGCGGCGTATCGCCCGCGCTGGAAAACCCGCAGATCCGCCTGGTGCGGGGCTCGGAAATCTACGGCACCTCGATCAATCGTCTGTTCGAGGAGCCCCGGCTCGATACATTGCTGCGGCCTGGCGACCAGATCATCGTCGAAGAAGATGACCGCTATTTCCTGTCGATCGGCGCCGCCGGAGCCGAGGCCCAATACGCGTTCCCTCAAGATGTCGTCAGTGCCATGGACGCCGTCTCGATCACGGGCGGCGTGCTGGACAGCCGGGGCAACCCGCAAGGCATCCTGATCCTGCGCGAATATCCCCGCGCCGCCCTCGCCGCGGGGGCCCGCGGCCCGCGCGAACAGCGGGTCGTCTTCGCGCTCGATCTGACATCGGCCGATGGCGTCTTCTCGGCCAGGAACTTCCCGATCGCGTCGCGAGACGTGATCTACGTGACCGAAAGCCCGCTGAACTCGCTCCAGACAATCTTGAACCTTGCCAGTAGCGGCTTTGGTCTGATCCTGTTGGCCGATTCGATTTCCAACGTGAACTAACGGCCAATGCGCCCGCCTATCCTAGCGAGGAGCGACGCCTTCCATGGTGCGCACCAATTGCTCGGATATTCCCGGCTCCGATAGGGCATGGCCCGCGAACGGCACCACATGCAGCTTCGCTTTCGGCCAGCCATCCGCCAAAAGATGGGCCGACAGCGGCGGGCAGATCATGTCGTACCGCCCCTGTACGATCACGCCTGGGACATCGGCGATCCGATCCAGCCGCGCGCGGATCCACCCGTCTTCGTCCAGGAAACCACCATGGCGGAAATAATGGTTCTCCAGCCGCGCGAAGGCCCGCGCATATTCGCCCCCCGGCTCGCCCGTCTGGCCTTGGCTGGCCACTGAAGCCAGCGCATTTTCCCAGGCAGCCCAAGCGCGCGCAAACCGGGTCTGATCATGGGGCGTGCCGTCGAAAAGGCGCCGCCCATAGGCTGCGATCATGTCGTGCCGCTCATCCTCGGGAACCAGTGCGCAGAAACGCCGCCATTGCTCGGGCCAGAATTGCCCGGCCCCGCCGCCGTAGAACCAGTCCAGCTCCCGCTGCTCCATCAGGAACACGCCGCGCAGCACCAGCTGCGCCACACGATCCGGATGCGTGATGGCATAGATCAGCCCCAGCGTGGCGCCCCAGCTGCCGCCGAAGACGGCCCAGCGGTAGATCCCCAGATCGTCGCGCAGCCGCTCGATATCGTCGACCAGATGCCACGTCGTATTGGCCCGCACGCTGGCATGGGGCCGGGACCGGCCGCAGCCGCGCTGGTCGAACAGAACGATCCGCCACATCTGCGGATCGAAGAACCGGCGCATGATCGGGCTGCATCCGCCCCCCGGCCCGCCATGCAGGACCACCACCGGCAGCCCGTCGGGATTGCCGCATTGCTCGACATAGACGCGGTGACCGTCGCCCACATCCAGCATGCGCTGGTCGAACGGGTCGATCGGCGGGTAAAGCGACTTGGCCGTCGATCGGGAAGCGCTGCGGTCCATCCGCCCTATATAGGCCGTTTGCGGGTGGGCAACAGCATGCTGTACGGGCCCGTCGCCCGGCCCCTGCCCGCCGATCCGATCCTAGACCACATCGCCCGCCGTCCGCGCCAATGCGGGGGCCGGTGCCAACCGCCCGTCCTGCAAAGCATAGACCTGGTCGGCCAGGTCCAGCAGAGCCGCGCGATGGGTGATCGCGATGATGGTGGTCGATCCTTGCAACGCCCGGATATTCTCGACGATGGCGGTTTCCGTGGCCGGGTCCAGCGCACTCGTGACCTCGTCCAAGATCAGCAGCTCCGGCCGCTCGACCAGCGCCCGCGCCAGCGCGATGCGCTGGCGCTGGCCCCCCGACAGGCGGGCCCCCTTCTCACCGACATGGGTCTGCAGGCCGTCCGGCAGACCGTCCACGAACGCCAACCCGCCGGCCACGCGCAAGGCCTCCCGCACGGCCGTTTCATCCAGATCCGGATCGCCCAGGGTGATGTTGTCGTAAATCGTCTCGTTGAACAGGATCAGCTCCTGGGGGACATAGCCCACTTTCCGACGCCATGCCTTCAGCGACAGATCGGCCAGCGGCCGCCCGTCGATCGACACCTGCCCCCGATCCGGCGCAATGAAGCCGAGGATCAAGTCGGCCACGGTGGTCTTTCCCGACCCCGAGGGCCCAGTCAGCACAGTCGTTCGGTTCTTCCGAAAGGTCAGCGTCACCCCGTTCAGAACCGGCCGGCTGGGATGGGCAAACGTCACGTCGTCCAGGCGGCAGGCGATCTCAAAGACCGGGTCCGCGGTGCCGAGATCCGCTTCCTGCTTG